>JAAFHN010000184.1 GCA_013298415.1 Comamonadaceae bacterium | reverse complement strand
TTGCAGGCTACGTGCTTGCATTTGCCACGCGCGGCGATGCAGGCGTGGCGCTGTGGTGGAGCCTGCCGCTTGCAGTGGCTGCTTCGGCGCTGGCGGCGCTCGTCATCGGGTTTTTTGTGGTGCGCACCCACGGCATCTACTTCATCATGGTCACGCTTGCATTTGCGCAAATGGTGTTTTTCTTGTTTTTCGACAACAAAGCACTCGGCGGCTCAGATGGCCTCTATGTGAATTTCCGGCCCACCTTTCCAGGGCTGGATCTAGACAACAAGCGTGTGCTGTACTTCGCCGTGTTCGCCTTCATGCTCGCCGTCTATGCCTTCTTGCGGCGCTTGCTCATGAGCCCCTTTGGCCGCGTGCTCTCAGGCATTCGCGTGAACGAGCACCGCATGCGGGCACTCGGCTTTGGCAGCTTTGGCTACAAGCTCACGGCCTTCACGCTGGCGGGAGGCTTGGCAGGATTGGCGGGCTACCTGTGGGCGGTGCAAACTGGCTATGTAAACCCTGAACTGATGGGCTTTCACTTGAGTGCACACGCCATCATGATGGTGATTTTGGGCGGCATGGGCAATTTCGCGGGCGCGATTTTTGGTGCTTTTGCGTTTGAATATGTGCTGCACGTGTTCAAAGACATGACCAAGCATTGGCAATTGCTGATGGGCAGCTTCATCGTGCTGGTGGTGTGCTTTGCGCCCAAGGGGCTGATGGGCCTGCTGGCCAAAATCGGTGCCCGCAAGTCGGGGGATTCGGCATGAGCGTCGAGGTGCTGCTGAGTGCGCAACAACTCGTCAAACGCTTTGGCGGCTTGGCGGCGGTGGATGGGGTGTCGCTCGATCTCAAACGCGGCCAAATCCACGCCGTGATCGGGCCTAACGGTGCTGGCAAATCCACGCTCACCAACTTGATCTCAGGCGATTTACCGCCCACATCGGGCACGGTGAGTTTGAATGGCCAAGACATCACGGGCCACTCGCCCGAGGCGATCAGCCGCGCAGGATTGGGCCGAAGCTACCAAAAGACGAACATCTTTTTGCCCTTCACGGTCGAAGAAAACGTGCGCCTGGCCGCGCAATCGCGCTTTCCCCAGCGCTGGAGCTGGCTCACGCTCGCGAGCAAGTCCAAAGCCGTGGCCGAGCAAGTGGATCGCGCCTTGGATCTTGCGGGTTTGCAAGCCCGGCGCGAGGTGATCGCCGGGGTGATTTCTCACGGCGAGCAGCGGCAAGTAGAAATTGCCATGACGCTTGCCACGCAGCCGAGCGTGCTGCTGCTCGATGAGCCGCTGGCCGGCATGGGCAATGCAGAAGCCGAGCGTGTTGTTGAGCTGTTGCTGCGGCTGAAAAGAGACCACGCGCTCATGCTGGTGGAGCACGACATGGATGCCGTGTTTGCGCTTGCCGACGTGCTCACCGTGATGGTGAACGGCAAGCCGATTGCGAGCGACACGCCTGCCAACATTCGCAGCAATGCGCAAGTGCAGGCTGCGTACCTGGGCGAGGAGGTGTCGCATGACTGACCGCTTGGTCGACGTTCAAAACATTGATGCCTACTATGGCCAAAGCCACATCCTGCGCGGCTTGAACTTCCATGTGGGCCGGGGTGAAACCGTGGGTCTGATGGGCCGCAACGGCATGGGCAAAAGCACGCTGCTCAAAACCGTCATGGGCCTCGTGCGGGCGCGCTCGGGTGTGGTGCAGGTGCAAGGCCGCGATGCCACGCGCCTGGCCACGCATGCGATCGCTCAGCTCGGTATCGCCTACGTGCCCGAAGGCCGAGGCATCTTTGGCAACCTGAGCGTCAAAGAAAATCTCATCATGAGCGAGCGCGCTGGAGCAGGGGGCCAGCGCGACTGGACTTACGAGCGCGTGTTGGAGACTTTCCCAAGGCTCAAAGAGCGCTTGAACCACGGCGGCCAACAACTGAGCGGCGGCGAGCAGCAAATGCTCACGATTGGCCGCGCGTTGATGACGAACCCCGATGTGCTGATCCTCGACGAAGCCACCGAAGGCTTGGCCCCTCTGATTGCCAAAGACATTTGGCGCATTTGCGAAACCGTTGCCAAAAGCGGCATGAGCAGCATCATCGTGGACAAAAACCACCGCCACGTGACCGCCATCACCAACCGCAACTACATCCTCGTCAAAGGCCAATTCGTCTTCGAAGGCTCATCGGCTGAACTGCGGTCTCAGCCCGAGTTGCTGGCTCAACACCTGGGCTTGTGAGGGGCGAACGGCCGGAACAGCCAACAGCCAAATGAACGCAAAGTTCGCAAAATCACGCAGAGGGCGCAGAGTCGATCCAGTTTGAATTGCTATTTAATACGTAGCAACAAACATTGAAAATACAAGGACGGTGGAGCAAAAAAGCTCAAAATTTGGCAGTTTACTCTGCGAACTCTGGGTTGATTTCGCGAACTCTGCGTTCAAACTGCTCCCCCGGCTCCCTAAGACCTCAAGCCGCCCATTTCACCCAGCCGAAGTGCGCGGTCAGCAGCACCACGATGCCGAATGCGATGCGGTAGTAGGCGAATGGGACGAAGTTGTGGGTGGAGATGTAGCGCAGCAGCCAGCGCACACAGAGCCAGGCGCTGATGAATGAGAAGAGCAGGCCCACTGCAAACATTGGTACATCGGCCAAACTGAGAATGGCGCGCTCCTTGTAGAGGCTGTAAAAGCCTGCGCCAACCAGCGTAGGGATGGCCAAGAAAAAGCTGTAATCTGTTGCTGCTCTGCGGCTCAAGCCCAGCAGCATGCCGCCGATGATGGTGGCTCCGCTTCGGCTCGTGCCCGGGATCATGGCGAGGCATTGCACCAAGCCCACTTTCAAGGCGTCCAGAGGGCTCATGTCGTCTACTTCTGCCACGCGGGTGGCGCTGGCTGGGCGACGCTCGGCCCACAGGATGATGAAGCCGCCAATGATGAAGGTGGTGGCAACCACCGTGGGCGTGAACAAGTTGGCCTTGATCGCTTTGCCAAAGGCAAGCCCCAGGATCACGGCAGGAAAAAAGCCAATCGCCACGTTGGCCGCAAACTTTTGAGCCTGGCGCTCGCTGGGCAAGGCCACCAGTGTGCTGCGGATTTTTTGCCAATACACAATGATCACAGCCAGGATCGCGCCGGTTTGGATCGCGATGTCGAAGACCTTGGCCTTTTCATCGTCAAAGCCCAGCAGCGCGCCCGCCAAAATCAGGTGCCCGGTGGACGAAATTGGCAAGAACTCGGTGATGCCTTCCACGATCCCCATGATCGCGGCTTTGATGAGAAGGGTGATGTCCACAGTTGCTTTCTATACTTTTTATAGCGCTGTACGTAGCAAATACTAGGACAGTGCGGTCAAAATGCGTCAAAAACGGCCGAGAGGCCGCTTTTGAACCCTAAAATTATCGCTATGAACGCACCCGCCTCGATGAAGAACGCACCGATTGCCACGAAGCCCACCCATTTCCTGCGCCAAGCCATTGAGGCTGACTTGGCTCAGGGCACGTATGCGCAGCGCCGCTGGAGCGGCGCGCCTGCCGATGGCCCCACGCAGCTTGCAGGCGCTGCCGACTCCGCCAAAGTGCGCACGCGCTTTCCGCCCGAGCCGAATGGCTACTTGCACATCGGCCACGCCAAATCGATCTGGTTGAACTTTGGCCTGGCCGAAGATTTTGGTGGCGTCTGCCACTTGCGCTACGACGACACCAACCCCGAGAAAGAAGAGCAAGAGTACGTGGACTCGATTGCCGAGGCCATGCACTGGATGGGCTGCGATTGGCAGGCCTTTGGCACCGATCACAAGTATTTTGCGAGCGACTACTTCGACTTCATGTACCGCGCTGCCGAGGCACTGATTGAGGCAGGCCACGCCTTTGTAGACGAGCAAAGCGCAGAAGAAATGCGGGCCAATCGCGGCGATTTTTCCAGGCCAGGCACAAACAGCCCCTACCGCGATTTGCCCGCCGCGCGCCATTTGGCCAAGTTCCGCGAAATGCGCGATGGCCTGCATGCCGATGGTGCGATGGTGCTCAGAGCCAAGATCGACATGGCTTCGCCCAACATCAACATGCGCGACCCGGCGCTCTACCGCATCCGTCGTGCACACCACCACAACACGGGCGACAAATGGTGCATCTACCCGATGTATACCTATGCGCATCCGCTGGAAGACGCGCTCGAAAACATCACCCACAGCATCTGCACCTTGGAGTTTGAAGACCAACGGCCTTTCTACGACTGGGTACTTGCGCGCTTGGCAGAGCTGGGTTTGCTCGCCAAGCCGCTGCCCCGCCAAATCGAGTTTGGCCGCTTGAACGTGAGCCATGTGCTCACGAGCAAGCGGAAGTTGAAGCAGCTCGTAGACGAAGGCCACGTGAACGGCTGGGACGACCCGCGTATGCCCACCGTCTTCGGCCTGCGCGCACGCGGCTACACGCCGAGCAGCATCCGCGCCTTTGTAGACGCCACAGGCGCGAGCAAAACCAATGCCTGGGTGGACTACTCGGTGCTGGAGCAATGCCTGCGCGATGACCTCGACCCAAGCGCGGCGCGCGCGATGGCGGTGCTTGATCCGTTAAAGCTCGTCATCACCAACTTCCCCGAAGGCGAACTCAGCGACCACACTGCGCCCGTGCATCCCCAACAGCCCGAGCGAGGCCTCCGCCACTTCAAATTTGGCCGCGAGCTGTGGATCGAGCGCAGCGACTTCCAGGCCGTGCCCGAGAAGGGCTACCACCGCCTGTATCCGCCGCACAAAGCGGCCGATGGGTCGGATGTGGCGGGCAGCCAAGTGCGCCTGAAGTACGGCTACGTGGTGCGCTGCACAGGATTCAGCGCCGATGCATCAGGCCGCATCACAGAGGTGCATGCCGAGTACTTTGCCGAGAGCAAATCCGGCACACCCACCAGCGGCCAATTCAAAGCCAAGGGCGTGATGACATGGCTTGCAGCAGCAGATGCCGTGCCCGCGACTGTGCACTTGTTTGACCACCTCTTCACGCCCGAGCAACCCGGCACCAGTGAAGCGGACTTCCACACCGAACTCAACCCCAACAGCTTGCGCACCGTAAGCGCCTTCGTGGAGCCAGGCCTTGCCAACGCAAGCCAGGGCGTGCTCGGCAAAGGCGATGGCCAGCGCCTGCAATTCGAGCGGCACGGCTATTTCATCGCCACATCGTCTGCCGACGGCAAGCCCTGCTTCAACCGCATTGCGGGGCTGAAGGATTCGTTTTCCAAATAGATCAGCGCGCCTTCAATACCCGCAGGGTGATGGATCGTTCTTGCGGAAATGCCGTGCTGCGGTCCACGTCCTCAGTGCTGATGAAGAGCATGTCTAGTGTTTTTCGGCTGTCCGTGCGCGGCAAAAAGCGCCCGAACTTGACTTGAAACCCGCAGGTAGCACAACCAAAGCCGCTAACGGTAGCGTTCGAGGCGACGGTACCGTCTATCGTTAGCTTCTGCCGGGAAAACACGCCGCGACCATTGTTGATCAGTACCGTGGGCACGCCAACCGCCAAATCCCCTGCGATGACGCCTGAGTAAAGCCCCACGATGTCCGGAATCCCATCGCCGTTCACATCTTGCACCGTGTATCCAAGCGTGGTGCGGGGGAATCCACCCACCATTTGCGTTGTTTGATATCCGCCCAAGGCTTGCTTGGTGACATCTTCAAACTGCAACCCGCCTTTGCCTTTGAGCAGCTGGATGTAGCTGTCGTCCCAGCGTTCCCATTGCAGCAACAAGTCTGGGATGCCGTCACCATCAAAGTCTGCGACCCAGATCCCCGAGCATCCAAGCGTGCCCGTGTCGTTCGCAAGCAAGTTAGCTGCTGTGGCGCCCGAAACGGCAGCAAGCTCTCCGCTCAGCGAAAAGCGCGCCACCTCTTGAACGGCCCCTGCTGCGGCAGACCACTTGGCAATCCGTATGGTCTTCTTTTTGGAAAAGCGATCTGCATTTGCGTACGAGCAGGTGATTAACTCGCTCTTACCGTCTCCGTCGAGGTCCGCAATCGCAGCGGCACCACTGACTT
>JAAFHN010000221.1 GCA_013298415.1 Comamonadaceae bacterium | reverse complement strand
GACGATGAACTGGCGCTGCACTTCAGCGCCTGGCTTGGGCCTGCCCGCCGTGTCTTTTGGCCCAAGCGTGACTTGCAGGGTGTTGCCGTCAATGTCGTTGATGAATTGGCGGTTGAAGGCGAAGGCGGCTTGCGCCCTCTTCCGCAGGTGCGCCGAGGGGCGGGCTGCCCAGCGGCGCAGACTCAGAATGCGGTCACAAAACCATAGCGACGAAGTGAACAAACACTTGGACAGTGGGCAGATATCGCTTCAAATCTGGGGATCAAAGCGGCTAAAAAGCGGCTTCGGGCCGGTGCGGCTATCGGGTGGCAGGTGTTTGCGAGACTGGGAGGCAGCTCAGGCAGCCAGTTTGGATGAAAAAGAGCCACACTGTCCAGGTATTTTCTTGATTGCTCGCTATGCTTTTTGATTCGCAAATATGGCTTTGCAAGACTGACCCCACAGCGCAAAGCCCTCAAACTCCTCGGCAGCTTGCGCCATGCGCTACCGGGGCGGCAAGGGCTTTTACTCTTCTAGCAGCCAGGAATGTGGCTGCGAGCGCGTGAGTGGGTTCAAACCGACCTGAAACCAAAGATTCGAAGGCAAATCAGCTCTCCGTCCAGGTGTTTCCTTTGTTTTTTGCTATGCATTTGTGAGTGACGATGCGATAAACGCGGACAACGTTGTGCATGCAAAACGGCAGACGGGAGGCGTGGGCATTGAGTCTCTGACGTTCAAGGCATCTTCTTGAGCTGCTTCTGCAAAAACAGCTCGTTGTCGAAAGTTGCCCCGGTGTCCAAGCGTTGCAGCCATCGCTGGTACCCCACGGCCATGAATTGAAAGCCTTTCTCGCTCAAGTCGCCCGTCATGATCGCGAAGTCGTCGTCAATTTCTGTCTTTGACTGCGCTAAGGTTCTCAGTGTCAAGCCGTTGCGCTGCAAAAAATCCGTGATCACCCAAAAACGCTCGACCACCTCTTCTGCTGTCTCGGGGTTGCCCAGGCTCTTGGTGTGCCAAGAGACTTTTTCAAATGTCTTTGAAGTGGTTGGTTTTTGTATCATGACTGCCTCACTTCAAAGGGAGAACTCTTGACGGGAACGCCGACACGTCTACCAGCGGTTGGCCAGTGCCGGGTCTGATGAACGTGCCTCCGTCCTCGCGGATACGCGCCTCCTTAGCGAGCTGCATTCGCTTGTTCGCTGTCTGACTGGTCACCTCCACTACATCAAGCACTTTGCCGTCCTTGACGACGACAAAATCCAACCGCCGCCCTTGGCCCGAGCCGAAGTCGATCGCTTTGCTGCCATCTGCATTGCGCAACATGCGCTCACGCAAGATTTGCGCACCGGGGTACATCTCTTGCAACTGAGCTAGAGCGACTTCCTCACGGGCCTTGCCCATGATGCGGCTTGCCTGCACAGTTGGCCCACCGTTGGCCAGTTGGTTGAGGGCGCTTCGTGGCACGGGCGCGCCCACCGAACGGGCTTGGTCAGCCAAGAACGCGCTCGCCTGCACATCAGTACGGATACCCGCACGCACAGCCCTCGTGGCGCTCAGCGCCAAACCGCCTGCCGCGCCAATGCCCACGCCCAGCGCTGTTCCGGCGGCTTGGCCACCGATGATCTGGCCCTCGTAACGCGCTGCTTGCGCAAAATTGCCTTGTCGCGCTTGCAGGAAGTACTGGCGGGTACTTTCTTGCATCTGTAAGCCAGCTTTTTCCAGCGTGTCCAGCGGGCTGGTCACCAGGTCTTTCAAGCCCTTGAGGCTTTCAATGGGCGAGAAGCCTTCGGCGAACCCTTGCAGGCGCGTGATCGGATTCAAGTAGTCACCCAGCTGGCTCAACCCCAACGTAGGGGCCAGGTCGGGCATGCGTTTGATGCTTGGATAGCGGCCAAGCAGAGAGGCTGCTTCCCGCTCAACGCTGTCTGGCATGTCCCAGGCCGCACTTGCGCCAGCCATTTCGGCGCTCGGTGTTTTACTGCCGGTCACTTCGATGCGATCTCCCCGCACGATTCTGGGCAGGCGCTCGACTACGCCATCTTCTTCTCTGAGTCTGAATCTGCGTCCGTCAGCCGTTTCATACGGCTCGAACATGTCGTTTTGCTTCGTCTCGTGGTAGCCCAGGTGGGTGACGTCCCCTCCGGAAACGAACTGCCCCATCCTTCGAGCACCTCCGCCGTCTTCCCCGCGCAGCGCAATTTGGCGGTCGTTGAACGATGCCAATTTGTCAGACATGAAGGCACCCAGCGGATCGCTCGTTTGCGGCGACTGCGCCAGTTCGCCCAACCCCTGCCCCACCACCTGCCCAAATGCGTTCACGGCAATTTGCTGGACGCTGACTTTTCCGCCACCAGCGAGGGCGGTGACTGTGCCGCTGGCAAGGGCTGCGAAGGTGCGTTCGCCGAACTTATCGAAGCCTTTGGCCCCGATGGTGCCCAGCTGTTCTCCGAGCGCCTGGCCCACGCCTGCGCCGAGCGCGCTGGCCACCACGCCTTTCCAGTTAAAGCTGGGTTGCAGCCCGGTGATGACGCCGATGGCTTGGCTGCCAGCGCTTGTGATGGCGGCTCGGGCGACGGTGTTCAGCGTGGCGTTGCCGGTCTGGATGAGTCCTGAGGCCTCCAAACCACCGCCAATGCCGCCAGAGATTGCACTGAGTGCCACGTTTTTCCAGTTGAAGCCGTTTTGTGCGCCGATGGCGATGTTAAAGGCTTGGGAGGCGGCGGAGCCAGTTGCGGCCGCTGCGGCGTAGGTGGCAGCTGTGGCCGCCGTCTTGCCCAGTCCCAGCGTTGTGCTGAAGAAGTCGAAGAACGTGTTGCCAGCGCTTGGGTCGCCTGTGTAGATCGTCACTGCCACCGCAATCACCGCTGCAATGATCTGGCCAAATCCCCCGCACCTGCCGCCGCCACCACTGGATGCATCGCCTTGCGGCGGGGGCACCACGGCGCTCAAGTCGCTGATGGCCCTGCCTGGGTCGTACATGGCGCTCGTCTCAGCGCTGTTGTGCACGCTGCCCACGCTGCTCGACACGAGCAGGCTGGTGCCTTGGGCCACAACGGCGTTGGGGTTCATGGCATTGGCTGCTGTGGCGCCAGCCACCCCCGGATTGGCGAGCGCCACTTTCCACCACATGGCAGCATCGCCGTACACGGCTTTGGCGATCTGGGCCAGGCTTTGGCTGCTTTGCAGCGTAAAGCGGCTGCCCTGGCTGGCTACGCCGCCATTGGTTTGCTCGTCAATGCGCTGGTAGCCGGTTGCGAACTCTCGGATGCGGTCGGTTCTAGGGGTACTTGCTGCGGTGCGCGGGTTCTTCGCATCGAGCCCCTGGCCATAGCGGGCCATGATCTCGCCATTGACGATGAACTGGCGCTGCACTTCAGCGCCTGGCTTGGGCCTGCCCGCCGTGTCTTTTGGCCCAAGCGTGACTTGCAGGGTGTTGCCGTCAATGTCGTTGATGAATTGGCGGTTGAAGGCGAAGGCGTTTGCGCGCTCAGCCTCGGGTGCGCTGGGTGGCGGGCTGCCCAGTGGCGCAGACTCGGAATGCGGTCACAAAACCATAGCAACGAAGGCAATAAACACCTGGACAGTGGGCAGATATTGCGTCAAATCGGTGGGTGAAACCGGCGGGGAAGTGGTTTCAGGTGAGCGCGGCTTGTAGCCCCGGGGCGACAAGCTGCTGCTGACGAATGGCGTGTCAACATCGATCCAAAGGCCGCGTTCGCGGCGCTAACATGTCTGCATTCGCCAAAAGATGCTCCAAAATTCTCAGCCTCACCATGTGGCGGACGAATATGCTGAGTCAGTGCCTCCAGGCGCCGCGTGTCGCAAGAGGGCGCGAACCACCGCATGAGCAGCCCAGCTCCCTCCCCAGCCACTGGCATCACGCCGCTGGAGATCGGCCAGATGGCGCATCGCATCCGCTTGATTCGCGGCCAGCGCGTGATTTTGGATGCCGATCTGGCTGCGTTTTACGGGGAGACGACCAAGCGCTTTAACCAGCAGGTCAATCGCAATCTGGCTCGGTTTCCGGCTGACTTCATGTTTCAGCTGGATGAGGAGGAGTTCGCCAACTTGAGGTTGCAAATTGCAACCTCAAGTTCGAAGCCCGCCCACGGCGGTCGCCGCTATGCACCGATGGCTTTTACTGAGCACGGCGCAATCATGGCTTCGATGGTGCTGAACTCCCAGCGCGCAACCGAGCTGAGCATCTATGTGGTGCAAGCGTTTGTGGAGCTGCGCTCGATGCTCGCCACCAACCGCGAGCTGGCCCGCAAGCTGCATTCGCTGGAGCACAAGGTCACCAAGCACGACGACTCGATTGGCGAGTTGATTGAGTCCATGCGCCAGTTGCTGGCTGCGCCCGCTCAACCGCCAGCACCACCCAAGCGACAAATTGGCTTCATCACCGAGCAAGACTCGGCCAAAGACAGCACGCCCACCAAGGCGCGGCGCAAGGCTTCTTAGCCGCCTGCCGCAGCCCCGGACACAAATCGAGCACTCCCAAATCAGTAGCAACGAAGGCAACAAATAGCGGGACACTGGGCAGATATTGCTTCAGATCGGGGGGCGAAAGCGGCCAGTAAGCGATTCTGCGGCGCCCGAGCGGCCAAGGTGCACGTAAGGCGCGGCACGCTACGATTCCTCGCCGCTTGCGCTACGCTCCGTTTACCCATGTCAGATTCACTGAACCTGCCACTTCAGGCCATCACGCAGCGCATCGTGCTGCTGCGCGGGCACAAGGTTTTGCTGGATTCGGATTTAGCCGCACTCTACGGCGTGGAGACCAAGCGGCTCAATGAGCAAGTGCGCCGCAACCGCTCGCGGTTTCCGCAAGACTTCATTTTTGAGGTGACTGCGCAGGAGGCAGTCAATTTGAAGTCGCAAATTGCGACTTCAAGTTTGAGAGCAGAACATCCAAGCTCAGCAAGCAAAGCAAGCCACGGCGGGCGGCGCAAGCTGCCGTTTGCGTTCACCGAGCATGGTGCGATCATGGCGGCCACGGTGCTCGTCTGGAAGACAAGACCGCTCAGCTTGAACTGAATCACGAAGTGTTCAGCCGCAACACCCGCAATCAGCTGCGCCAAGTGATCGAAACGCGCAAAGCGCTCACCACCCCCGCCGACCCACCCAAGCGGCAAATTGGCTTCATCACCGAGCAAGACTCGGCCAAAGACGGTACGCCCACCAAAGCGCCGCGCACAGCTTCTCAGCCCCCGGCCGCAGCTTCGGACACAAATCAACCACTCCCAAATCAGTAGCAGAGAAGGCAATAAGTAGATGGACAGTGGGCGAATATTGCTTCAAGTCGGTGGCTGAGTGTGCCTAAGGAGCGGCTTCAGGCCAGCTCGAGTGGCCGGACGC
>JAAFHN010000413.1 GCA_013298415.1 Comamonadaceae bacterium | reverse complement strand
TTCCGATCTCCGGAGATCGCGGCCGTGGTATTGCCGTCGTACACCTTGTTCGCCGCCGTCTGCCCGCTCAGGCTCAGCGCAGCGGCCGCAATGTTCGCAGTGGTGCTAGCAGTCGTGGAAGCCAAGCTGTAGTTCACCGCATCCGCGCCACTCAGGCTGTTGCCGGTGATGCTGACGGTCTTGCCAGTTCCTGCGTTTTTATCCGCAAAGCTGCCTGTGCCGCCCACGATGTTCACCGTATCGCTGCCGATCACGCCAGCCAGGTTGCCACCCGAGATTGCTGCCGTGGTGTTGCCGTCATACACCTTGTTCGCCGCCGTTTGGCCGCTCAGGCTCAGCGTTGCGCGGTTCACCGTCAAGGTGCCGCTGTTGCCCGTTGGCGTGAGCGTCACCGTGCCGCCGCCACTCAGCGTGCCGATCACTTGCGCGCCATTCACATTCACGTTGATGGCGTATAGATCGCTGCCCACATTTCCCGGCAAGTCACCGGCATTGCGCTTCGCCCCCGCCGCCGCGCCTGCGCTGCTGAGCGTGGGGGTGTTGCCTGCGGCCAGGCTCATGCCGCTGAGGGTCGATGCGGTGAATGAGCCGCCGTAAGTGTTTTGCGTGCCCGATGCGCCTAGGCTGTAGCTGCTTGCGCCCAAGCTTACCGTGGTGCCATAAGTTTTGCTGGCGTTGTTGGCCGTGATCGATGCGCCCAAGCCCTGGATCGCGCTCGAGAACACAAAACGATTGCCGCCCTGCGAAAGCCTAGGGTTGCTGCCGCCGGGAAACGCAGCGCCAAACACGCCCTCGTTGCCCGATTGAATACCACCAAACGTGTTGTTCGCAGGGTCTGCGCTCCACACAATCCAGCGGCCATTTGCGGCGCTCAATGCCAAGCTGCCCGCGTTGTTCACGAATTGAGTGCCAGACAGGCGAATCGCATCTCCCGTGCCCGACGCAGTCAATGCGCCATTCACCACCAGGTTGCCCGCGCTTGAGGCAGCCAAGACGCTGCTCGCATTACTCGTGCCGAGCGTGACGTTGCCCGTGCTGCTGAGGCTGACCGCGCCGCTCGTCAAATTGCGTGCGCTCAGGTTAGCGGCATCCACCGCAATCGCACCACCCGCGCCATTGCTCATGCCTGTGCCTGCCTGCAAGTTCACCGCGCCGCTGCTGGGCACGATGGTTGGGGCGATGCTCAAGTTCGTGCCCGCAATCAGGCTCACTGCCGCACCAGTCACGCGGCCGGCAGTGCCAGAAGCGCCCGCCTGAGCGGCATTCACGGTGATGCTTTGGCCAGCGACCACGAGCCCATTCAGCGCCACATCGCCGCCGTCGCCATCGACAGTGCTGCCACTGCTGCCGCCAGCAAGCGCAACATTCGCACCGCTCACCAAAGTGTTGCTTGTAGCGCCGCCACCGATGCGGATCCGCCCGCCGCTGCGTGCCCCGCCAGCCCCGCCAGCGGTGCTGGCGGAGGCCAAGCCAGCGCCGCCAGCGCCGCCAGCGCCGCCGTTGCCCGCGCTAAGGCTCACGCTGCCCGAAGCCTGCACGCGGCCAGCGTTAAAAATGAACACGCCGGTGGGAGCTGCGCCACCCGAGCCACCACTGCCGCCTGCGCCGCCGCTGCCGGTGGCCAGGCGCGAGCCACCAGCCCCGCCTGCGCCACCCGCTCCCGCCCGCAGCGCCACGCTCGCGGCGCTGACAACGCCGTCCACGGTCACCACGCCGCCCGTGCCTCCGTTGCCACCGCTGCCCGCTGTGCCACCTGTGCCCGCAAATGCGTTGTCGCCGCCAGCGCCGCCACCGCCGCCAACGCCGGCATGGGTTACCACCGCGCCAACTGCCGACACGTTGTTCAGGCTAACCGAGCCGCCTAAGCCACCGCTACCGCCCGCGTCGGTGGTCAACGCTGTTGAGCTGGCACCCGCTGCGGCCTGGCCGCCACTGCCTGCTGCGAGCGTTACACCACCAGCGGACGTGATGGTTTGACCTGTTGAATCGATGGATCCGCCCGCGCCCGCGAATTCGCCGCTCGTTGCGGCGTTTCCGCCCTGGCCGGATCTCAAAATCACATCGCCGCTGTTGCTGGTGGTGATGCCACTGATGCCACCTACCGTGCCCAGGGTGATGGAGCGCCCTGCGCCATTTAGCCCGCCGCCCACGCCATTGGCCGTGGTGAGCACGAAGTCGCCGCCCGTGATACCCGCCGCCACGGTAACGTTGCGTGCATTGGTGATGAAGGCCCCGCCCGTGGTGGTGATCGCCAAGGCATTCGCATCGGTTTGCAAATTGCTGCCACTGGTGCCAAGTGCTTGGGCCGAAGTGATGCTGAGCACATTGGCCGACGCGGTACCTGCAACGCTGATGGTGTTGCCTCGAAGGCTCACGTTGTCGGAGCCGACATTCGCAACGCTCACGCCATTGAGCGAAAGCGAATTGCCCGCCGCCATGCCCGCTTGCAAGAGCACATTGCCGCTTGTGGCAGCCACTTGCGGGGCGATGCTCAAGTTCGTGCCCGCAATCAGGCTCACCGCAGCGCCATTCACTCGGCCTGCGGTGCCTCCTGCGCCCACTTGAGGCGCAAGCACGGTGATGCTCTGGCTGGCCACCACGGTGTCTTCAATGCTCACACCACCGCTGCTGCCGCCCGAAGCTCCGCCGCTGCCGCCGGAGAGCGTCACGTTCGCGGCTGTCACCACCGTGCTCACCCCGCCGACCGCGCCAAGGCTCAACCCGCGGCCGGAGGCAGCGAGCCCCTGCGCGCCAGCCGAGCTACCGGTCACCGAGCCCGCCCCCCCAGCGCCGCCGTTGCCACCGCTGCCAGCAACCAAGGTCACATCCCCGGTGGCCAAAATCACGCCATTTGCCCCAAAAGTCACACTCGAAGCACTGTTGCCAACGCTCCCGGCGCCGCCACCGCCACCAGTACCTGTGCCGCTCGCATCGCTGCGCGCACCGCCTGCGCCGCCGTCGCCGCCATTTCCGCCGCGTGCCAGCACATTGACGGCAGTGATCTGACCGGTCAACTGCAACGCACCACCTCGGCCGCCAGCGCCACCTCTTCCGCCCCTGGTAAAGAGAAAACTTCCCGCACCGGTAAAGAGATTTCTGCCCCCTGCGCCGCCGGCGCCTGCATTGCCAGAGAGCAACACCACAGAGCCACCTGCCGCCAGGCTTGACACGAACAAGCCGCCCCCGGAGCGACCATTGCCGCCATCACTTGCGGCGCTGCTCGTGGTGGTGTCAGCGCCAGCCGCGCCACCGCCACCTTGCCCTGCGGTCAGGCTGATGTTGCCCGCTGCGCTGATCGTCTGGGTGGAG
>JAAFHN010000357.1 GCA_013298415.1 Comamonadaceae bacterium | reverse complement strand
CTGCAGGGCCAAAGTGCGCCCGCGCAGCCGCCCAAAAACCAAATTACTTGAGTTCGGCCTTTGCGCCTGCGTCTTCCAGCTTCTTCTTGGCCGCTTCGGCGTCTGCCTTGGGCATGCCTTCTTTGACGGCCTTGGGAGCGCCGTCCACCAGATCCTTGGCTTCTTTGAGGCCCAGGCCAGTGATCTCGCGCACCACCTTGATGACGCCCACTTTTTGAGCGCCAGCTTCGAGCAACATCACCGTGAACTCGGTTTTCTCTTCAGCTGCGGGCGCTGCTGCACCACCGCCACCAGCGGCTGGAGCGGCCATCGCGGCTGCGCTCACGCCAAACTTCTCTTCGATGGCTTTCACCAGGTCGTTGAGTTCCATGACCGTCATCGTGTCGAGTGCGGCCAAAAATGCGTCTTTATCGAATGCCATGTTGATTTCCTAACAGTGTGGGTTGTAGAGGGCTGCTTACGCTTACGCGGCGACAGGCTCGCCCCTTTTTTCGGCGAGTGCGGCCAAAACGCGGGCCGTGCGCGCCATCGGCGACTGCAACAGACCACAGATTTGTGCCAACAGCACCTCTTTGCTTGGGATATTCGCAAGCTGCTTCACGCCATTGACGTCCAAAGCTTTGCCAGCAAACGCGCCACCGCGAATCACCAACTTGTCGTTGGTTTTCGCGAAGTCGGCTACCACTTTCGCAGCAGCCACAGCGTCTGTGGAAAAACCGTAGATCAGCGGACCGGTCATCTGGTCAGCAGCCACTGCAAAACCGGTGCTCGTCACAGCACGGCGGGCCAGGGTGTTTTTCAACACCGAAAGGCTCACACCGTTGCTGCGGGCGGTCGCACGCAGTTTGGTCATGTCTGCCACCGTGATGCCGCGGTATTCCGCCATCACCAGCGTTTGAGCTTTTGCTGCGAGGGCGGCCACCTCATCGACGACGGCCTGTTTCTCACTGCGATTGAGACTCAAAGTTTTCTCCTAACAATGTGAAGCGGTTTGCACCGACTCCACGCCTCGTTTCAGCGACCAACTGCACTTGGAACAAATCAACATTCCACCTCCAGCAGGCACGCCATCTGCGTTGGCTGATTCATTAAGCAAGGCCCTCAAGCCCCGCGCCAACGGTCTTCGATGGCCCCCGATGCCTGGCATGCACTGCACACCACACACCCGAGCCCACCGGAATTGACGACAGCAACCGAAGCTGCTGGCATCAATCGTTCTATCCAGTTCTGACCATCAAGCCGCGAGGCTTGCCAACTCCAAGCGCACGCCGACACCCATCGTGGACGACACGGCCACTTTGCGCAGATAGACGCCCTTGCTCGATGCGGGCTTGGCCTTGTTCAGGGCTTCCAGCAGCGCATTCAAGTTGCCTTTGAGCGCGGTCGGCTCGAAGGAACGGCGGCCGATGGTGCCGTGCACGATACCGGCCTTGTCCACACGGAACTGCACTTGGCCAGCCTTGGCGTTCTTCACAGCGGTTGCCACATCTGGCGTCACGGTGCCAACCTTCGGGTTAGGCATCAAGCCGCGTGGGCCGAGAATCTGGCCGAGCGTACCGACGACGCGCATGGCGTCAGGCGCGGCAATCACCACATCAAAGGGCATGTCGCCCGCCTTCACGCGAGCGGCCAAATCGTCCATGCCAACGATGTCAGCACCAGCTGCCTTGGCTTCTTCAGCCTTGGCGCCCTGGGCAAACACGGCGACGCGCTTGGTTTTGCCTGTGCCGTGCGGCATCACGACCGCGCCGCGAACGACTTGATCAGACTTCTTGGCATCGATGCCGAGCTGCACAGCCACATCGATGGATTCATCGAATTTGGCGGTAGCGAACTGTTTAACCAAGCCAATCGCCTCGTCAAACGCGTACAGCTTGGTGCTGTCGATTTTGCCGTCTTGTGCTTTTTGTTTTTTCGTGAGCTTGGCCATGATCAAACTCCTTCCACAGTCACGCCCATCGAACGGGCGGAGCCTGCGATCGTGCGCACAGCGGCGTCGAGGTCGGCGGCCGTCATGTCGGGCATTTTGGTTTTTGCGATTTCTTCCAACTGGGCGCGCGTGATCTTGCCCACTTTGGCGGTGTGCGGCGTCGCAGAACCTTTGTCCAACTTGATCGCTTTCTTGATCAAGGTGGTCGCAGGCGGCGTTTTGATGATGAAGGTGAAGCTCTTGTCTGCAAACGCGGTGATCACCACAGGCAGGGGCAAACCCGGCTCCACTTTTTGCGTCTGCGCGTTGAACGCTTTGCAAAACTCCATGATGTTCAGGCCGCGCTGACCGAGCGCGGGGCCGATGGGGGGCGAAGGATTCGCCTTACCGGCCGGAACTTGCAGCTTGATAAAGCCGACAATTTTCTTTGCCATGAGGACTCCAGTGCGGGTGCAGTCGCTTCAGAAGAAGCTCCCCGCAGGGTTTTGACGAGCTGTTGAAAGGCGCCAGCTCATCGACGCGCCAAAGCTGACTGAAGCGAGAAGCTCTCAGGTCTTTTCGACCTGAGAAAACTCCAGCTCCACGGGCGTTGCGCGGCCAAAAATCGTGACCGACACGCGCACTTTGCTTTTCTCGTAATTGACTTCTTCGACCGTGCCGTTGAAGTCGGTGAACGGGCCATCTTTCACACGGATGTACTCGCCCACCATGAATTCCACCTTGTGGCGCGGCTTCTCGGAGCCTTCTTGCATCTGGTTGACGATCTTCATCACTTCCGCTTCGGAGATGGGCGACGGACGATTGCGCGCGCCGCCGATGAAGCCGGTGACCTTGTTGGTGTTTTTCACCAAGTGCCAAGAGTCGTCATCCATCACCATTTCGACCAGCACATAGCCGGGGAAAAACTTGCGCTCGGTGGTTTTACGCACGCCGTTTTTCATCTCTACCACTTCTTCAGTGGGCACGAGAATGCGGCCGAACTTGTCTTGCATGCCCGCACGGTTGATGCGCTCGACGATATTGCGCTCCACAGCCTTTTCCATGCCGGAATAAGCGTGAACCACGTACCATTTCAAATTCGGGTTTTTCGCTGGCTCAGCAGGCGCTGCTTCAGCTTGCACCACTTGCGCAAGCGCCGCGCCTTCTTCTGTCGCGTCAGCCACGGCTTCTGGGGTGGAGTTGTCGGTTGTCACGTTACTTTCTCCACTGCAAAACCAGGTCGTACAGCACCCATTCGAGCGACTTGTCAACGATCCACAAAAAGAGTGCCATCACAAACACGAAGGCAAACACGTAGGCCGTCATTTGAATGGCTTCTTTGCGCGTGGGCCAAACCACTTTTTTGGCTTCGCGCACCGAATCCTGCGACAGGGCAATGAACTGCTTGCCTGGCTCAGAGGTCAGAAAAAGAGCACCCGCGGCCACAAGCGAGGCCAGCACGGTCAGCCACTGGATCAGGCCGCCTTGCTTGGAGAGCATGTAGTAGCCAACGATGCCCGCGATCACCAAAGCCACCGAGCCAAGGATTTTGGCCAGGTCTGCCTTGCTGTTGACGGTTTCTACTTCTGCGGTGGCCATTGCTTGCCTTGTGTTGCGGATCAAACTGAAAACAAACGGAAACGTTGCGAAAAAACCAGCGGGCCTTGAGACAACGAAGCCCGCACAGGCTGGGCGGGCTGTTTTGCCACTTCAGCGCAACGCGCTTTAAGTGGCAGGGGCAGAGGGAATCGAACCCCCAACCTTCGGTTTTGGAGACAGACGCTCTGCCAGTTGAGCTATACCCCTATGACCTTCTGGATCAAGCCAAAATCTTGGCCACGACGCCGGAGCCGAC
>JAAFHN010000547.1 GCA_013298415.1 Comamonadaceae bacterium | reverse complement strand
GGTGGCTTTGGCGGAGGTGGCTTTGGCGGAGGTGGCTTTGGCGGAGGTGGCTCTGGCGGAGGTGGCTCTGGCGGAGGTGGCTCTGGCGGAGGTGGCTCTGGCGGAGGTGGCTCTGGCGGAGGCGGCCCCGGCGAAGGCGGCTCTGGCGTACGTGGCTTCGGTGGAGGCGGTTCGGGTGATGCTGGCCCGGGTGGCGGTGGCTTTGTGGGCTATGGCGATGCCACCACACGCGGCGCGATGGGTGGCGTGCAAGACGAAACCCGCATGCTCACGGCTGCAACGCCGCTTGTTCGCGTGCGCAACCGCGCACAGGGCGTGGTCGGCCAACTCAAGCGCTTTTTGGTGCCGGTGCTGGCGGGCGGTGGCGGGTTGCCAGGCCACTCTGGCGCAGCCGGTGATGTGCCGAACGGCCCCACGCCGGGCTTGGCTCGCGCTATTGAGCGGTGGCTGGGCGGTGTAGGCCAAGCCGTGGATGCTGTGCCCGGAAGGGTGATGGCGGTGACGGGCGCCACCGGCGCAGCGCCGGTGGTGATGTACGCGCCCGGCGAGGTGCAGGGCATTGCGGATGCAGCCAAGAAGCAGACGCAGGAGCTCAAAAAAGCGGCGTCCAGCGACGGGGAGAAGGCCACGATTGAGATCGTCGCGCTCATGTTCCAAAGCATCTTGGCTGAAGAGCGGATCCCCAGCGGCGTTCGCGTTTGGTTCGCACGCCTCCAAATGCCGGTGCTGCGATTGGCGCTGGGTGAGCCTGATTTCTTCGACTCTTTGCAGCACCCCGCACGTCGCTTGATTGATCGCATGGGCGGCTGCGTGCTCGGGTTTGACGGTGCAGGTGTTGCCGCAGGCGCTTTGGAAGCCGAAATCAAGCGCGTGGTCCAAGTGATCGAGCAGTACCCGGAGACTGGCAGGCGCGTGTTCGAGTTGGTGCTGAAAGAGTTCGAAAAGTTTTTAGCCAAGTTTTTGGGTGAAACGGGTCAGGCCCGCACGATCACGAGCGTGGCCCAGCAAGTAGAGCAAAAGGAAGCCTTGGTGGTGCAATTCACGATTGAGCTGCGCCAAATGCTCGATCCGCTGCCTGTGCCGGACGCGATTCGCGACTTTTTGTTCAAAGTATGGGCCGATGTGCTCGCCGTGAGCTCGGTGCGCCACGGCCCGAAGGCGGAGCAGACGCTTGGGATGAAAAAAGTGGCTGCCGACTTGGTGTGGGCGGCTTCTGCCAAGCCCAACCGCGCCGAGCGTGCCAAAGTGATCCAGGACTTGCCTGCCCTGCTCCAGCAGCTGCGCAGCGGCATGAGCATGATTGGCTTTGAAGCGGAAAAGCAAGACCACCGCATCAAGCTCATCAGCGACACCTTGGCGCAAGCCTTCATGTCCAAGACCCAAGCCATCGACCGCAAAGCCGTGGATGCGATGGGCGAACGCCTGGAGGTGGTGGAAGATTACTTCGACGACGACGCCGTGGGCGACTTGCCGCTGGACAACGAAACCATCGAGTTGATGACCGGCATGGATGCGAGCAACCTGGTGGTGATTTCCGATGGGGGCACGCGAGCTGGAGAAGACATGGCGCAGTGGGCGCGGTCGCTGGAGGTGGGCCAGTGGTTCACGCTGGACCACAACAATGGCGCGCAAAACGTGCAATTCGCATGGCGCAGCGAGCGTGGGCATCTGCACCTTTTTGCCGCTGCAAACGGCCGCAATTTCCTGATCCAGTTCGGTCGCTTGGCCGCTTATTTGCAGGCGGGCTTGCTTTTGCCGATGGAAGAAGACACCCTCACCGTGCGTGCCACCCGCAATGCGGTGCAGAAACTGGATGCCAATCCAGAGCGGTTGCTGGCAGCTTGACGCGGACTGGTCGAGGCCATGACGGCAACGCGATCTGATTCCATTTCTAAACCATTCCTGTCGTTGTTGCGTCGCCTTGTCGTGCCTCAGCACTGCCTGCGACTCCGCGCCTAGACAGTAATGATTTGGAAATGGAATGACGTGGGTGATCTGCGCTAAGGAAGCTCTGCAAAACCCCCTTGCGGCCGTCGCGGACCACCTCCGGGCACTCAGCGTCGTTGAAAACTTCGCAAATAGCAGTGCTATTTGACTCACTTTTCGCCTAGCTGAGCCTCCCGGATGCGGCCCGCGCTGATCCACAAAGGGTTCTGCTGAGCTTCCCTAAGCCAAGCCGATTTGCTGAAACCGGTTACCTGGCAATCGCTGGATCCGCCCGATCAGCTCCAGCTCCAACAGTTGCGCTTGCAGCTGGGCAGTGGTTTCACCGCTTCGAGCAAGCAGCTCATCGAGATCAAGCGGATCGAAACCTATGCGCGAAAGCCACTCGGGCGAGTTGGCGACTGAATTCGGGTCATTTTCCGACTCTGTCCTGGTCATTTCATGGTTTGTTGCTACCAAAAATGGAGTAACAAGTTGGCGCACACCAAAACCTGGCACATCCAAAATGTCTTGCACCGATTCCACCAAGGCAGCACCTTGCTTGATGAGCGCATGGCAGCCCTTGCTGTGCGTGCTGTGGATGGACCCAGGAATCGCGAACACGTCTTTGCCCTGCAAAGACGTGTTCGCGA
>JAAFHN010000250.1 GCA_013298415.1 Comamonadaceae bacterium | reverse complement strand
GCCGTTTTTGGCGGCTACATCCGCCTCACCACCCGCCTCACCATCCCCCTCAACCCACCCAACGCTGTAAGGCTTCCCATGCGCACCACCCCCCGCCTCCTCCTTGCCCTCGGTTTCGGGCTCAGCCTCGCCGCTTTGTCTAGCCAAGCGCTCGCGCAAGACAAAGTGGTCTATCACATCGATGCCGCCACCCAAGCCACGAAGGCCCTGCGCAACGTGCGCAACCACTTGGACGTGGCCCCCAGCACCCAAATCACGGTCGTCACGCATGCCGAGGGTGTGGACTTTTTGATGAACGATGCCAAAGACAAAGCCAATCCGAATGTGGACTACGGCTCGCTCGTGAGCGCGCTCAAGGCCCGGGGCGTGCGTTTTGAAGTCTGCGAAATCACCCTCAAGAACCGCAACCTCGACAAAGCCCAATTCAGCCTGGATACCGACTACACCCCCTCCGGCGTGGTGCGCATTGCAAATCTCCAGTTCCGAGACAAATTCGCATACATCAAGCCTTGAGCACCACGCGACCATGAACGCCCTAGACCTCACCGTCATCGCCGCTTACTTCGTCGCCACGCTGGCACTCGGGCTTTGGGTATCTCGGGGCTCCAAATCGGGGGAAGACTACTTTTTGGGCGCGCGGGATTTGCCAGCTTGGGCGGTGATGCTCTCCATCGTGGCCACGGAAACGTCTGCGCTCACCGTGATCTCGATCCCGGGCATCGGTGCGCGGGGCGATTTCACGTTTTTGCAGCTCGCACTTGGCTACATCGTGGGCCGCATTGGGGTGGCTTGGCTGCTCTTGCCCGGCTACTTCAGCGGCCAGCAGCAAACGGCTTACGAGCGGCTGCAAACGCGATTTGGCGCGCCAACGCGGCAAGCGCTCTCCATGGTCTTCATCGCTACGCGCTTCTTGGCAGATGCCGTGCGCATCTTTGCCGGGGCGATTCCACTGGCACTTGTCACGGGCTGGAACATTCCTTGGTCCATCGTGGCGATGGGCAGCGTGACCCTGCTCTACACCTACGTGGGCGGCTTAAAGGCCGTGGTGTGGTCAGACGCGTTGCAGCTTGTGGTGTACGTGGCTGGCGGCGTGGCCGCGCTGTGGGTGGCAGGCCAGATGGCGGGCGGCTTGGGCGTGGTGTGGGATGCGGCCGCAGCCCAGCAAAAAATCCAAATGTTCGATTGGCGCTGGTCATGGTCTGCGCCTTACACCTTCTTTGCCGCGCTGATTGGCGGGGCCATGCTCTCAGCCGCCAGCCACGGGGCCGATCACATCATCGTGCAGCGCCTGCTGGCCACCCGAAACCTGCGCGATGCGCAGTGGGCGCTCGTGGGCTCTGGCTTTTTGGTGTTTTTGCAGTTCGCCCTCTTCCTCTCGGTGGGCGTGGCGGTGTGGGCTGCCGGGCACGCGCCACCCGAATTGGCGGGCGACCAGATCTTTTCGCGCTTCATCGTGAACCACTTGCCCGCTGGCGTGGCTGGGCTGGTGGTAGCCGCGATTCTTGCCGCTGCGATGAGCACCATCAGCTCCAGCATCAGCGCGCTCGCCTCCAGCATGACGAATGATTTGTACGCCCCGCGCAGCAAACGCGGCCACGACCCCGCCCACTTGTATCGCGTGGGCAAAGCGTTTTCGATGGCCTGGGGCCTGGCCCTCATCGGCGGCGCGCTCGCCTTCTACGCCATTGGCAGCCAAAAAGACACGCCCGTGGTGGTGCTCGCGCTCTCGATTGCATCCGTCACCTACGGCATCTTGCTCGGCGCACTCATAGCCTCCGTGCTGCCCTGGCAAGGCCTACAAGGCAAGCACCTGCTCGTCGGCACCAGCCTGACGCTGATTGCCATGCTGCTCATCGTCTTCGCCAAAGGCTTGAGCACCCTCTGGCCAGCGCTCGCACCCGTCGGCGCGTTGGCCTGGCCCTGGTATGTGCCGATTGGCACGGCGTTGTGTTTGGGGCTGTCGTGCGCGGCTTACATGGTTCAAAAGCGATAACGCAGCCGAAATGTCAAGGCCTCGCTCGAAAAAGTGCTCGCGCTCTACACGTGGCAGCCCACTCCTTCTTCGGCTCTAAACTCAGCACCTTGGAGGCGTCACTTACGCCCGCTACTCAAAAAATCAATGCCAAGCCCCGTGATGGAAGGCGCTACCCGTGGATGGATCATCCCGATTGGTGGCGCTGAAGAAAAAGAAAACGCGCCCGAAATCCTGGAGCGCTTTGTGAAGCGCTGTGGCGATGCCGATGCCGACATCGTGGTGATCCCCACGGCGAGCCGCATGGCCGATACCGGAGCGCGCTATGAGCGCATCTTTCAAGAGCTGGGTGTGAGGCGCGTGTCCACGCTCGCGTTTGACACGCGGCGCGATTGCGAGGAGCCCGGCAGATTGAGCCGCATTGAATCGGCAAGCGGCGTGTTTTTGACGGGCGGCAATCAGTTGCGCTTGTCCACCATCCTCGGCGGCACCTCGGTGGCCAAGACCTTGCGCAAGTGCAACGCCGCAGGCTTGCACGTGGCAGGCACCAGCGCGGGCGCGAGCTTCATCAGCGAGCACATGATTGCGTTTGGCGAAGAAGGGGCCTCGCCCATCGCAGGCTCGGTGCGCTTGGCACCCGGCCTGGGCCTCACCAACCGCTTCATCATCGACCAGCACTTTCGCCAGCGTGATCGCATTGGCAGGCTGCTCACGGCGCTGGCCTACAACCCCTTTGCCGTGGGCATTGGCTTAGACGAAGACACCGCCGCCTTCATTGGGCCAGACAACACGCTGGACGTGGTGGGCTCGGGCAGCGTGACGATTTTGGATGCGCACGGTTTGCAGTTTTCCAACATGGATCAGGTGGACGAAGGCCAGCCAGTTTGCATGCTGGGCCTTCAGTTGCATGTGCTGGTGGCGGGCGCGCAGTTCAACCTGAGCACGCGAACGGCGACCGCAGGCTCGCTGAATCGCCGCTGAGCTGATCCCGTAGGCGCTCGCCGCCGATCTCCGTTCGGGCTGAGCCCACCCCCCACGCTCTCCCGCATTGCCGCCGCCTAGAGGCGGCGCTACAGTCAAAGCTCCTAACCCGCGCAGCGCAACCCGCCGCCGCGCCAACCTTGCACAGGAGCCTGGCAATCCATGCGCATTTTGAATCGTTCGGTCTATGTTGGGCCATCGCTCTACGCCCACTTCCCGGTCATCAAGCTGGAGCTTGATCTCGGCGTGTTGGAAGATTGGCCCACTGGGCGCTTGGGCGATGCCTACGTGGATGGCTTAGTGGCGGCCCTGCCCAGCTTGCAGGAGCATGGCTGCTCGTACCGCGAGCCGGGTGGCCTGATCCGCCGCATGCGCGAAGGCGATGGCACTTGGCTCGGCCATGTGCTGGAGCATGTGGCCATTGAGCTGCAAAACGTGGCTGGCGAAGACGTGACCTTTGGCAAAACACGCAGCTTGGGCGCCAAAGGCCAGTATTGGATGGTGTACGAATACGCACAGCGCGAAGAAGGCATCGAAGCGGGCGAGCTGGGGCTCAAGCTGCTGTGCTCGCTGCTGCCCGAGCACTTGCGCCCGGCAGACACCGTGCCGGAAGATTGGGACTGGCCGAAAGCGCGAGAGGAGTTCATCCGCTATGCCCAGCGCCGAGCCCTGGGACCGTCCACTGCCTCGTTGGTGAAAGCTGCCGATGAGCGCTCAATCCCGTTCCTGCGGCTCAACGAGCAATCGCTGATTCAACTCGGCTACGGCAAATACCAGCAGCGCATTCAGGCCACGATCACGGGCCGCACGCCGCACATCGCCGTGGAGTTGGCATCCGACAAAGAAGAAACCAACAAGATCCTCGCCACGCTCGGCCTGCCCGTGCCGCGCCAGCACCTGGTGCAGTCGGCTGACTCTGCCGTGCGTGCAGCCAAACGCATTGGCTTTCCGGTGGTCACCAAGCCCTACAACGGCAACCACGGGCGCGGCATATCCATTCACCTCACCACCGAGGATGAAGTGCGCGCGGGCTTTGCGGCCGCAAAAGAGCATTCCCGCTCCGTGATTGTGGAGAGCTTCATCACCGGAGACGATCACCGCTTGCTGGTGGTCAACGGCGAGCTGGTGGCCGCCACCAAGCGCACGCCTGGGCATGTGGTGGGAGACGGCAGCAGCACTGTTCGGCAGCTCGTAGAAATCGTCAACCGCGACCCTCGGCGCGGCATTGGCCACGAAAAGGTGCTCACGCGCTTGGAGCTGGACGCGCAGGCTCAACTGATGATGGAGCGCGTGGGCATGACCGCCGATTCGGTACCCGAAGCCGGGCAAATCGTCTACCTGCGATCCACGGCGAACCTCTCCACCGGCGGCACGGCAACAGACGTGACCGATGTGATCCACCCCGACAACCGCGCCATGGCCGAGCGCGCGATTCGCGCCGTGGGTTTGGATGTGGGCGGTGTGGATTTCATTTCACCCGATATCACCGAGAGCTACAAACGCATTGGCGGCGGCATTTGCGAAGTGAATGCTGCGCCGGGCTTTCGCATGCACGTGGCCCCTTCTGAAGGCAGGCCGCGCGATGTGGCTGGCCCCGTGATCGACATGCTGTTTCCACAAGGCATACCCTCGCGAGTGCCCATTGCCGCAGTCACCGGCACCAATGGCAAAACGACCACGGTGCGCATGCTGGCCCACATCACCAAAATGGCGGGCTACACGCCGGGCTTGACCACCACCGACGGTGTGTACATCGACGGCCAACGCACGGTGGAAGGCGACATGACCGGCCCCGTGGCCACGCAAATGGTGTTGGCCGATCCACAAGTGGATTTGGCAGTGCTTGAAGTGGCGCGTGGCGGGCTGATCCGCGCGGGCATGGGTGTGCCCTGGGTGAATGTGGGCGCGGTCATCAACGTGCAAAGCGACCACTTGGGCATGAAGGGTGTGGATACGCTGGAGCAACTGGCCGAGAT
>JAAFHN010000011.1 GCA_013298415.1 Comamonadaceae bacterium | reverse complement strand
CTGGCCGGGGCCAACCCCACCGATTTGAGTGCCTTGATCGCCGCCACCGGCACTGCGGGGGCGAGCGGCCACCTGCGCTACGTCAGAGCCCACGAGCGCAGCGCCAAGGGCGAGCAGGTGCTGCAAATCGACGTGGATGAAGTGCTCTACTTTGATGCGGCCGACAAATACACCTGCGTGGTGCTGCCCAGCGGAGAAAAACTCTTGCGCACATCAGTCACTGAGCTGGAAGCGCAGCTGGACCCGAGCAAATTTCAGCGCATCCACCGCTCAACGCTCGTGAACCTCACCCACGTGCACGCCAGCTACCGAGATGAATCAGGCCGCATGTTTTTGCGCATGAAAGATCACAGCCGCGAGCTGCCCGTGAGCCGTGCCTACCACGAGGCGTTTAACCGCATGTGACCAGGGCATTCATCTTTCGCAGGTCAGTTGCCACAGGCTACAGCGCCATCCAAATTGGGCTTTGGCAGCGCATTCAGTAGCGCTTGTCCGAGCTCTGCACCCATGCCGTGCACATTGCCGGGGCTGGTGTAGCCCAGCTCGCTGATCCAGCCAGGGAAATTGCGGCCTGGGGGGATGTTCAGCGGGTCGGCGTTTGGCCCAAAAATGGCTTTGTAGCGGCTCACGACTTCGTAGCCCAGCTCAGGGGCTTGGGCATAGATGGTTTTGTTGCGTGCGCTCCAGCCCGGGGCCTGGTCAGCGATGGTGGCACCGATGTCCACCCAGTAGTAGCGCGCCTGGGGTGCCAGGGCTTTCAACTCGCGCATCAGGATTTGTTGCGCATCGGCAAACGAGCCTTCCGTTTGGTTCGTGCCCAGAATCACCACCACCACTTTTGCGCTCGCGATGCGTTTGGCATCGTCGCGCACGGAGTCGAGCGCCGATTTGCGCAGCAAATTGCCGGGTGCGGTAATCGAGCGGCCTGGATCGGCGCTCACGTGCAATTGCCCACCCAGTTGCGCGCGCAGCCTCGGCTCAAAGCCGATCACCTGCAAGCCGTAGGCAATCGAATCGCCAAGCACATAGGCGTTGAGTGCGTTGGGGTGCTGGCAAGCGGTGGCGGGATCTGGCGCAATCGCATCGACGAGTGCGGCAGACAAGCGGTCGTAGAGCCCATGCACATTGCCAGGGCCGCCGTAGCCGGGCTCTGAAGCCCAGCCGTCGAAGTTTTTGCCCGGCTCGATGCGCAATGGGTCAGCGCTGGCACCGAATATGGCCTGGTAGCGGCTCACCACTTGGTAGCCCAGCGGCTTGGCATTGGCGTAAATGATGCGGTTGCGCTCGCTCCAGGCGCTGGCTTGCGGTGCGATGGTGGCACCGATGTCCACCCAAAAATATTTGGCCTTGGGGGCGATGGCTTTGAGCTTGGCGATCAGTGCGGCCTGAGCGGCGGCAAATGAGGGCTCCATCTGGTTCATGCCGAGCACGACCACGATGGTGCTGGCCGTGGCAATGAAAGCGCGGTCGTCGTCTACGGCATCGAGGCCTGAGCGCGCCACTTGGTTGCCAGGCGTGGTGATGGATCGTGCGCCATCGAAATTGATGCGGGTTTGCGCAGGCGTGCGGGCATTGAGCTTGGTGGGAAAGCCATCGAGCATCAAACCTTGGGCAATCGAGTCGCCCAGCACGTACACGCTTTGAGCTGCGGCAGTTTGCGTTGCGGACTTCTGCGGCGGCGTGATCGCGGTCGTTTGCGCGGCGGCCGTCAGGCCGAGGGAAGCGCACAGAAAAACGCACGCCCTGACCAGCCAGGCGCGTATCCAAATTGAAACCATCAGGTCAAGCATTCAAAAGCGGGGGTGAGTTGTTGGAGCGCATGGCGAAAGCGAAAGTTCTGGTTGAACGTCCAGCATGCAAAATCTGCGCATGCCGCCGCCTGATTTTGATGCATCCACCGCCAAGCCCGTGTCACTGGCGGTGGTGGGGCATGCGGCCGTGTCACACCACTTTCGGGTAGCCGAATTCCCGCAGTTCGCTACCAAAACACCCGCCAGCGGCTACTTCGAGCTGATCGGCGGCATGGGCGCGAACGCCGCCATTGCCGCAGCGCGCTTGGGTGCTGATGTGCGCTTTTTCAGCTGCGTGGGCGACGACGCGCTGGCCGACCAAATCGAAGCACACTTGGAAGCCGAAGGCGTGAACACCTCGGGCATGCGCAGGCATGCGGAGAAGCAAACTTCGGTCTCCAGCGTGATCGTGGACGGGCGCGGCGAGCGCTGGGTGTTCAACCACCGAGGCAGCGCGATTTTGGAAGCCACGCAGGCGCTGGATGTGGCGGCACTGCAAGGCATTGATGTACTCGTGGTGGATCCGCGCTGGTGCAAAGGCGCACTCGATGCGCTGCGCTGGGCGCGCGCAGCGGGTGTGACGAGCGTGCTCGATGCCGACATCGCGCCGCAGGCCGATTTGGAAGCACTCGTGGCCCACGCGGATTGGGCGGCTTTCTCTTTGGGTGGCTTGCGCAGCTTTGCGCCCGGCGTGATTGGCCCCACGGGCCTGGGCAGCCCCAGCGCGCTTGGCCAAGCCTTGCTGCAAGCTCGCGAATGCGGTGCGAGCGAGGCGCTGGTCACCCTCGGTGAATGGGGCGTGCGGCGTTTGAACGATGCGGCAGACGGCTTGGAAGCCACACCCAGCCTGCGAGTGAATGCAGTGGACACCACTGGCGCAGGCGATGTGTTCCACGCGGCTTTGGCTGTGGCACTCGCTGAGCGCCAGCCGCGCGCCCAGGGGCTGCGCTTTGCCTGCGTGGCGGCTGCGCTCAAGTGCGCGGGCGGCATGGGCGCAGAAGGCGCGCCGCATCGTCAGCAGGTGGAAGCCGCGATCCGGGACAATCCGGCCCCTTGATATGCCCAGCTACATCCTTACCCTCTCTTGCCCCGACCGCCCCGGCATCGTGCACGCCGTGAGCGGCTTTTTGATGCAACACGGCGGCAACATCGACGAAGCCAGCCAAGTGCACGACAGCGGCACCCAGCTTTTTTTCATGCGTGTGCGCTTCGAGTGCGGCGTGGAATTCTTGCCGCTGAAAGCCGCCGTGGCCGAGTTCGCCAAAACCCACGGCATGCGCACAAGCCTGCACGACAGCGCAGCGCCCATGCCCGCCGTGCTGATGGTGAGCAAAGACGGTGCTTGCATGAACGATTTGCTGTTTCGCTGGAAGACTGGTCTGCTCAACATCGATGTGCGCGCTGTGATTTCCAACCACCGCGATTTCTATCAGCTTGCCGCCAGCTACAACGTGCCTTTTCACCATGTGCCGGTCACGGCTGGCACGAAGGCCCAGGCAGAGGCCAAGCAGCTGGAGATCATCGAAGCCGAAGGCGCAGAGCTGGTCGTACTCGCGCGCTACATGCAAGTGCTGAGCAATGGCATGTGCGAGCGCGTGAAGGGCCGCGCGATCAACATCCATCATTCCTTTTTGCCCAGCTTCAAAGGCGCAAAGCCTTACCACCAAGCGCATGAGCGCGGCGTGAAACTCATTGGCGCCACGGCCCACTATGTGACTGCTGACCTCGACGAAGGCCCCATCATTGAGCAAGACGTGGCGCGCGTAGACCACCGCATGAGCGTGGAAGATTTCGTGGCGCTCGGCCGCGACACCGAAGCCCAAGTGCTGGCCCGCGCTGTGAAGTGGCACAGCGAGCACCGCGTGCTGCTCGATGGGCACCGCACCATCGTGTTTCGTTGAAGTTCAGCCTGGTTTGGCGCATTTTCATCAGAGTGTCTAAGTATTTATTGCATGTAATGCTATGAAAAGCGAAGTGATCGCATGAGCTACGACCAGTACAAAACCTTGGCTATCGAGCTGCGTGAGCACGGCGTGCTCGACATCCGCATGCGTGCCGACGGCCCGGGCGGCAATGGCAAGCTGCCCACCGCCGGGCACTTGGGGCATCAGGAGCTGACGCAAATTTGGCGCGATGTGCAGGCCGACGATGCTGTGCGCGTGGCCGTGCTGCGTGGCGACGGTATCGGCTTTTCAGGCGGCGGCGATTTGGCGCTGGTGCAAGACATGGCGCAAGACTTCGCCATCCGCACCCGCGTGTGGCGCGAGGCCCGCGATCTGGTCTACAACCTCATCAACTGCGACAAACCCATCGTGAGCGCCATGCACGGCCCGGCAGTTGGCGCGGGCTTGGTGGCGGGGCTGCTTGCAGATGTGTCGATTGCCGCGCTGGACGCAAAAATTGTGGATGGCCACACTCGCTTAGGCGTGGCAGCCGGAGATCACGCAGCAGTGGTCTGGCCGCTGCTTTGCGGCATGGCCAAAGCCAAGTACTACCTGCTCACCTGCGAGCCGATCAGCGGGCAGGAGGCAGAACGCATCGGCTTGGTGAGCCTAGCTCTGCCCCAAGCCGAAGTGCTTCCAAAGGCCTACGCGGTGGCCGAGCAGCTCGCCAAAGGCTCCCAAACCGCCATCCGCTGGACCAAATACGCCCTGAACAATTGGCTGCGCACCGCCGGCCCCGCCTTCGACGCCAGCCTAGCCCTCGAATTCATGGGCTTTGCGGGGCCTGATGTGCAAGAAGGCGTGGCGAGCTTGCGGGAGCGGCGGGCGCCGAAGTTTTGAGACTTCAACGCATCGGTGAGAGACCCCACTCACGGCATCGCTGCGCGCCTGAGGATCCCGCCAGACAAGCTCACGACGAACACGCCGTCGGGTGTGACGCGAAGCATGCCGGGGTCGTTGGGCATGGACAGTGTGCGCAGCAGCACGCCACGCGCCGAGTGAATCCACACCGTTTCTCCATTTCCGCACAACACCCGCTCGTTGATGTCCACCTCTACGTTGGAGGGGTATGCATCACCGCCAGGATAGGGTGTCGGTGCTTGGGCTTGGTCGATGGGATGGCGGTAGCAGCGGTAAGGCGCGCCTGAAGCCGTGAAGTAGAGCGAGCCGTCGCGGCTCATCGCCACATCTCGGCCGTTCGAAATCACGACCGGGCTGTGGTGACTGAAGCTCAAACGTTGCAAGACCGTTAGCCCACTCAAACCAAAATCAACTTCCTCTACGGTGGCACCGTCGGGTGAAAAACCCGAGCCGAAAAAGATTTGCCAACGTCCGTCGGCCGAGGTGGCGAGCCCGGAGGTATCGGCCGCGAGCACCCGATGGATCCCCGCTGTTCGTGTGGCAACCAAGCTGCGCGGGGAGAAACTGAATGTGGCCGAATTGGAGAATGAGCCCACCGAAGCTAAATTCAGCGGAGCTTGCACAAGCCTCAAGTTGGCCAAATCCGTCAGATACAGCATCGAGCCATCGGCTGCCACGACCGCGCTGCCCAAACTGGCCACGCCGTGGGCACGCGAGGACACCAAGCTGCCGCTGGTCACGTCAAAGGTATCAACGTGTGTGGGCGAGACGGCGTAGGCCAAGGGCAGAACCGGGCTCATTGCCAAGCGTCCGTAAGATCCGGTGGCGTTCATCGCAGCCACCGTGCTGGTGGCGTTGTGCCGATTTTTCCAAAAACCAACCACGAGCGTATCTGTTCGGCCGTTGGCACCCGTCAGGTTGACGTTGGCCGTCAGGGCGCTGCCGCTGGCCACTGCATCGGCGTCCACGATCAGGGAGAGCGAGGAGTAGCCCTGTTCATCTGTCGCGCCTGAGGGTTTCACCCAGAGCCAAGGCTGACTGCTTGTGGCGGTCCAGGCCTGGACGCCACCGTAGCTGTCTCGCACCAGCACGCCGACCGCGGTTCTGGCACGAAGGTTGGAGCTGAACAGGGCAACTGCCGGCTCTGTAAAGAACACTCTTCTGGGCTGCAGCTCTGAGCGAAGAGGCACCGAAGCCTCGACTTCATCGCCGTTGACCCTCGCCCTGACCCGTACAGTGCCGAGCACCAAACCAGAGTCTGCCGAAGGCATGAGTGCCAGGTTGACGCGGTTGGTGCGGTCCGTGTATCGCCCGCCACCGGTCACCGAAGCAGGTACTTCCACGGTGAAACCCTCACTGCTTGTTTGGTCCGTGAGCGTGAAAGTGCCTGTGACTGGTGCGAGGCTCCGCCCGAGCGGCCCCCCCAACGCAAAGCCGGATATGTTGGCTACCAAGCGCGGTGGAGTCAGACTCAGGGTCACGGGCAATTGGTAGGTCTCAAAGCCGGGCGCCGACAGCTCGAGAGTGGCAGTGTGCCGGCCGGATGCAAACCCCCAATTTTTGGTGTTGACGCTGATTTCCAGGGTGCTCGTTGGCCCAAAAAAAATCCGACCGCTCACCCAACGCGCAGAGCTCGTAACCCACCAGTTGGGCTCGGCGCGGCTGAGCGACACGGAGACGGTTTGCGGGGCGATGAGAGTGCCATTGACGGCCGCAAATTCCACACCGAGGTTGGCCGACCCTGGCGAGCCAGTCACGCGAAAGCTGGGCGAGGTCACCGCCAAGGAGGCGAGAAAACTGCTGGTCTGGCCGCCGCGAGAATCCGTGATCGCCAGCGTGCCCGTGTAGTTGCCGATCCCGAGGCCGGGTCTCGCGAGCACTTGCACGCGCCCTGCGCCCAGGGCATCTACCCCGTTCGCGGCAAGCACGGCCCCAAAGATGGTGGTGGTCACGAAGTTCGGTACGCTGGCGATACGCCATGCCGTGTTGGCCCCAGGGGTGCCCATGCTCACCACCAGGTTGGTTGTGCCCACTGGAAGCGTGCCATCTGAGTAGCGGAAATTCAGCTCGTTGCCGCTTTGAAAGCCTGCCCCCGGTTGATGGCTCACCGCAATCACTCCCGGTTGCACCACCACGGTGTAGGGGATGTTCCAAGGCGAGCCCGCAATTTGGGCGTTGCACACCGCGGCGCTGTCGGTGCACAGTTTCACAGTGAAGAAACCAGAGTAGCTGCCAACTGCCAGGGTCGGCAGGGTCTGCATGTCAGCGCGGTATTGGAGGGTTGAGAGCGCCGTGACGCGGGTTGCAGACGGCACCGTCACCCCGCCCACATCGATGATTTGCATGTTGAGCTGCTGGGCGATCGTCTGTGCTGAGGTGGCGACAATGGAAATGGCACCCGCCTGGCCCTCGCGCACCGTGATCGACACGGGATTGGGCGCAAAAGTGAGCCATGCGCCGGGATCGATCGGCGGCGCTGGATTGCCCGCAGCCTGCGAAGGCGAGCCGCCCCCGCCGCCACAGGCCTGAATCCCCAGCATCGCCATCGAGCTGAGCAACACCAAAAGCATTCGAATCAGGTGGTGGCACATCAGAAATTCCTCCAAAAAGCCGTGTATGCAGTGTATCTTCCTCCAGCCCGCACCGTGCCAGAAACGCTCCCGCCGATGAACTCAAACACCTTGCTGCCCACCAACCCCACCTTCAGCCTCATCGTCGTTGGCGACGAAATCTTGTCTGGCAAGCGGCAAGACAAGCATCTACAAAAGACCGCCGAGCTGTTGGCCGAGCGGGGCTTGGGTTTGCAGGGGGCGCGCTATGTGGGCGACGACCGAGCACAGATCACGGCCGCGCTGAAAGAGGCATTTACCAGCGGGCATGTCGTGTTTTGTACCGGCGGCATCGGCGCCACGCCGGATGACCACACGCGGCAGTGCGCGGCGGCAGCGCTTGGCGTGGAGCTTGCGCTGCACCCCGAGGCGAAAGCGCTCATCTTGGAGCGCATGCAAGACGTGGCCCGCGAGCACGGCCTGCCTTATGAGCCTGAGCGCGAAGACAACGCGCATCGGCTGAACATGGGCGTGTTTCCGGTGGGCGCAACGATCATCCCGAATCCGTACAACAAGATTGCGGGCTTCAGCTGCCAAGGCCAGGCCGGTGGCGTGGTGCACTTTTTTCCTGGATTTCCGGTCATGGCCTGGCCGATGATGGCTTGGTGCCTGGATACCTTGTATGCGCAGCACCACCGCAAAGGCGAGCAAACCGAGCGCAGCGTGATTGTGTTTGGCGCGATGGAGGCCACGCTCACGCCGCTGATGGAGCGCATCGAGGCCGCGCACGAAGGCGTGAAGGTGTTCAGCCTGCCCAGCGTGGATCACCCGGAATACGGCAAGCACATCGAGCTGGGTGTGAAAGGTGGCGTGGATGCCACAGCCATCGCCTTTGCGGCTCTGAAAACCGGCCTGGACGCGTTCAACACGCGGCTCGGCCCCGAAATGGTGCGCTGAGCCAGGCATTGCGCAGATCGCACCAAACTGGTGCAGTTCCAGTGCGCACCGAAATCGTGCCTTTGCTGAAAGCCGGGCGCAGGCTGGGGTCGCCTGATGGGCCTACACTGCGTGGGTTTGCGGCGGCGCTGCACGGCTTTGCGAGAAGCCCTGCGTGGCACAAAACCTGCATACACCTTCAGACCAACCCCAACCCATTCGCAAACAGCTTAGGAGCAAGAGATGGCGAAAACCGTCGCAGACGTGATGAAGATGGTGAAAGAGAACGACGTGAAATTCGTCGATTTCCGTTTCACCGACACCAAAGGCAAAGAGCAGCACGTGACCGTGCCCGTGTCGCATTTCGACGAAGGCAAGTTCACCGACGGCCACGCGTTTGACGGCTCGTCAATCGCAGGCTGGAAAGGCATTGAAGCATCCGACATGCTGCTGATGCCCGATGCGAATACCGCCAACATCGACCCATTCTTTGAAGAGTCCACGCTCTTTTTGAGCTGCGATGTGCTGGAGCCAGGCGACGGCAAGGCCTACGACCGCGATCCGCGCTCGATTGCCAAGCGCGCTGAGGCCTACCTGAAAGCCAGCGGCCTGGGCGACACCGCCTACTTCGGCCCAGAGCCAGAATTCTTCATCTTCGACGACGTGCGCTGGGGTGCCGACATGAGCGGCAGCTTCGTGAAGGTCGACGAATACGAAGCCCCCTGGAACAGCGGCAAAAAGATCGAAGGCGGCAACAAAGGCCACCGCCCCACGGTTAAAGGCGGCTACTTCCCCGTGCCCCCAGTTGACAGCACGCAAGACATGCGCGCTGAGATGTCGCTCATTCTTGAGCAGCTTGGCATTCCTGTGGAAGTGTTCCACCACGAAGTGGCGGGCGCTGGCCAAAACGAAATCGGCACCAAGTTCAGCACGCTGGTGCAGCGCGCCGATTGGACGATTTTGCTGAAGTACGTGGTGCAAAACGTGGCCCACGCTTACGGCAAAACCGCCACCTTCATGCCTAAGCCTCTCGTTGGCGACAACGGCAGCGGCATGCACGTGCACCAATCAGTGTGGAAAGACGGCAAAAACCTCTTTGCTGGCGACGGCTATGCAGGTCTTTCCGAGTACGCGCTGTACTACATCGGCGGCATCATCAAGCACGCCCGCGCGTTGAACGCCATCACCAACCCCGGCACCAACAGCTACAAGCGCCTGGTGCCTGGCTTCGAGGCCCCTGTGAAGCTGGCTTACTCCAGCCGCAACCGCTCGGCATCGATCCGCATCCCGCATGTGGCCAATCCCAAGGGCCGCCGCATTGAGGCGCGTTTCCCCGATCCTTTGTGCAACCCCTACCTCGGTTTTGCGGCACTGCTCATGGCGGGTCTTGACGGCGTGGAAAACAAAATCCATCCCGGCGAAGCAGCCACCAAGGATCTCTACCATCTGCCCCCTGAGGAAGATGCAAAGATCCCCACCGTGTGCCACAGCTTGGATCAAGCTCTCGACTACTTGGACAAAGGCCGCGGCTTCTTGACCAAAGGCGGCGTGTTCACCGACAGCATGATCGATGCCTACATCGAACTCAAAATGCAAGAAGTCACGCGTTTCCGCATGACGACGCATCCGATTGAGTTTGACATGTACTACTCGCTGTGATTTTGCAAGTCACTTCGTGTTGAACAAAACGGCGACTTTGGTCGCCGTTTTTCTTTTCTGACCTGGTTGCGCGCAGGTTCTTCCTCGCTGGCAGCAGCCTTGGTTGGTGTACTTTTGCTTCTTCTTTTTTTTGGATTTGGTGAGGCCGAGTCTCGCCCCGGCGGGCGACTGACTTTTGCCCGGCAGCAAAAGTAAGCAAAAGTGCCGCCCCGATCAACGCCTTTTCCTGCGATGCTCGATTTGGGCGGGGTCGTCGCAAACTCGTTCGCTGCGCTCTCTCAAACAGTGCGACGCCCTTGTCCGCCCAAATCTGCGCTTCTCGGGGCGTTGATAGGGGCCCTCGCTTGGCCCGCAGCTTTGCTTCGCTCGCTGGGCGGAGCAGCCATGCCGTGCCTGGCCGAACTTGCAGATGGTTGCTCAGCGCAGCGAGCCACGCGAAGCTGCGGAAAAGGTGAGTGCCCCTCTGTGCGCCCCGAGGAACGGAGCTTTTGGCGGATCAGGGCTGCGCACTGTTTGAGGGAGCGCAGCGAGCGAGTTTGCGCAGACCCCGCCAAAAGCGAGTACCGCAGGACAAGGCGCACAGCGGGGCGGCGTTTTTTGGCTACTTTTTTGTCGCCGGACAAAAAGTAGATCGCCTGTCGGGGCGAGACCCGACACCAAACCAACCTTCCGGAGGAAAGAAGCGAAAGCCCCGCCGGGCTAACCGCCGACACCAAACACCTCTCTGGAGGAAAACAAAGCCAGCCCGCCGGGGCACTCACCATCACCACCCCAAAACGAAACCAACCCGCGTGGAACGCCATCAAAACCAAAAGCCAATCTGATGCGAATCGAGTAAAAACCTTACGCCATAAGCACTTACTTGCAATACTTCAAGTTTTACTTCATACTGCACTTCCGGCGCTTGGGCGGAAGCCCAGCCGGGATTGGAGTGCCCACATGCCTTCACCAAACGACGTTTTGAAGCCAAATCAGCCCACTGTCCAAGCATCTAAAGCATTTGCTGCTACTGCTTTGGGAGTAGCCTTGGGCGTGACTTTCGGCGCGGCCAGCACCGGCGCGCAGGCTCAAAACAACGTCTACCGCTGCCCTGGCAATGAATACACGAATGACGAAGCCAAGGCCAAATCTCTGGGCTGCAAGGTGATTCAAGGCGCTGCCGTCACCATTGTTTCGGCTCCTCCGGCCGCTGCGCCCTCAGCCACACCCCGCGCCGCGAGCACTGCAAACCCCGCCGCTACTGCTTCCAACACCCGCACCGACAGCGCGGAGCAACGTGCGCGCGACAGCGATGCCCGTCTGATCTTGGAAGGCGAGTTGAAGAAAACCGAAGAAAAGCTCGCCGATTTGAAGCGCGAGTTCAACAGCGGTGAGCCTGAGAAGCGCGGCGAAGAGTTTCGCAACCACCAGCGTTACCTGGATCGCGTGGCTGATTTGAAATCTGCCATCGCGCGCACTGAAACAGATGTGACGAGCCTCAAGCGTGAGATCGGCCGGCTGCCTTCCAGCAGCAGCGCTGCACCGGGTGCCGGTGCCGGGGCTGTTGCGCCGCTGCGTTAGGCAAGCGCAGACCGCAAACCACGCTCGCACCGCTGAACGAGCCCGCATCAGGCTCGAATTGGCCTGATTTTTGCTTCAATCGCTTACCTGTCCAGGTGTTTTCTCATTTGGATGCTTCAAAATAAATAGCGAACCCATCTCCCCATGCCCCCGTCGCAGTCTGCGCTGAACTGGCTTGCCTTTGACCATTTGGTCAGCCTTGTGGCGGTGCTTGACGCGAATGGCGACGTTCAATTCGCCAACACGGCGCTGGAGCAACGCCTCGGCATCTCACGCAAGTTGCTGCTGGGCACAGGATTGGCTGGCCACCTGGCCGACCCGGCACTGCTGCAAAACGCACTCGCCGGAGCCCGCGCCAATGAATTTGCCGCGATGCGCTTTGACATGGTGCTCAAAGCCGCCAGCGCCAGCGGCCAGGCGGCGGCTGAAGAGGCTGAATGCCATGCCATCCTCTCTCAAACCGATGATCCCGCGCGCTTCGTGATCGAGCTGATTGAGCTGCAAACCCAAAGCCGCCACGAGCGCGAAGAGCGCTTGCTCGATCAAACCGAGGCCAACAAGGAACTCATGCGCAACTTGGCGCATGAGATCAAAAACCCGCTTGGCGGCATTCGCGGCGCGGCGCAACTCGTGCAGATGGAAGTAGAGAGCCGCGAGCTGCAAGAGTGCGCGCAAGTCATCATCCACGAGGCGGATCGGCTGCAAACGCTCGTGGATCGCTGGCTGGCCCCGCACCGCAAGCCCCATGTGATCACGGTGGTCAACATCCACGAGGTGCTGGAGCGCGTGCGCTCGGTGGTGCTGGCCGAGTTTCCGAAGGGTCTCACGGTGGTGAGGGACTACGATGCCTCGATTCCCGAGTTTCGCGGCGACAGAGAGCAACTCATTCAAGTCGTGCTGAACCTTGCGCAAAACGCAGCCCAAGCCATGAAGCAAGAGCGCGATGCGGGCACGGCGCGGCTCAGCTTGCGAACCCGCATCGCCCGGCAAATCACGATTGCGCGCCAGCGCCACCGCTTGGCACTGGAATTGCATATCCAAGACAACGGCCCAGGAGTGAGCCCCGAGATGGCCGAGCGCATGTTTTACCCACTGGTGAGTGGGCGAGAAGGCGGCTCGGGGTTGGGGCTCACGCTGGCGCAGACTTTTGTGCACCAACACCACGGCATGATCGAATGCGACAGCAGCCCGGGGCGATGTATCTTCAAGGTGTTTTTGCCGTTGCCGTAAGCCACAGCTCAGGGCCACGGCTGATCGATGGGATTTATGCAAGCCAAACCGATTTGGATCGTTGACGATGATCCCTCCATCCGCTTCGTGCTGGAGCGAGCTTTGGCCCGCGAGCAAATGCCAGTGCGCACATTCGCCAATGCCCGCGATGTGCTGCAAGCACTCGACGCCGCCAACGACCCGAGCGCCGAGCCCGGCCCGCAGGTGCTGGTGAGCGACATCCGCATGCCCGGCGGCTCGGGCTTGGATTTGCTCTCCAAGCTCAAAGTGGCGCATCCTGCGCTGCCGGTGATCATCATGACGGCGTTTTCCGATTTGGACAGCGCCGTATCCGCCTTCCAAGGCGGTGCGTTTGAATACCTGGCCAAGCCCTTCGACTTAACCAAGGCCGTGGAGCTGATTCGCCGCGCCAGCGAAGAAAGCCAGCGCGAGGCGGTGGCAACCGAGCGCTCGCCCGCCGCGCCGGAGATGCTGGGCCAAGCCGGTGCGATGCAAGATGTGTTTCGCGCGATTGGCCGCTTGAGCCAAAGCAACGTGACGGTGCTGATCACGGGCGAATCGGGCACCGGCAAAGAGCTGGTCGCCCGCGCGCTGCACAAGCACAGCCCGCGCAAAGACGGCCCTTTTGTGGCGATCAACACCGCAGCGATCCCGAAAGACTTGCTGGAAAGCGAGCTTTTCGGCCACGAGCGCGGCGCGTTCACCGGCGCGCAAACCTCGCGCCGAGGCCGCTTTGAGCAGGCCGAAGGCGGCACGCTCTTCCTCGACGAAATCGGCGACATGCCATTCGATCTGCAAACGCGGCTGCTGAGGGTGCTGTCTGACGGGCATTACTACCGCGTGGGCGGGCACAGCGCCGTGAAAAGCCAAGTGCGTGTGATTGCGGCCACGCACCAAGATTTGGAAGCGCGGGTGAAGGCAGGGAGCTTTCGCGAAGATTTGTTTCACCGCCTGAACGTGATTCGCCTGCGCCTGCCTTCCTTGCGCGAACGTGGCGAAGACATCCCGCTGCTGACCAAACACTTCCTGGCCGCCAGCGCCTCCCAGCTTGGCGTGGAGGCCAAGCGCATCAGCGAAGAAGCGCTGGCTGCGCTCGCTCAGTTTGACTTTCCGGGCAATGTGCGCCAGCTGGAAAACATCTGCCACTGGCTCACCGTGATGGCACCTGCCCAGGTGATCGGGCCTAAGGATTTGCCGCCCGAGGTGCTGCAAGCGGTGGGCGAGGGTGCAAAGTTGCCAGCGCGTAACGCTCCCAATTTTGTAGCAACAAGTGATGCAGATACCAGGACAGAGGGGTTAAATCCCTCGAAATTGGTCACTGAAAGCTCGACTGAACCGCCACGACCGCTGATCAGCGGCGGTGGCGGTGGCGGTGGCGGAGCGGTCGATGGGGCCGCTTCAGTCAGTGGCATCGGCGTCGGCACCCCTGGCGAGGGCCTTGCGGCCGAATCGTGGGCTCAGGCCTTAAGCGCCCAAGCCCACGATCTCCTGCAAGCCAACCACGCGACAGTGTGGGACACGCTCATCCAAGAGGCCGAGCGCAAGCTCATCTTGGCCGCGCTCGCCCACACCAAGGGCCGCCGCATCGAAGCCGCGCAAAAACTCGGCATCGGTCGCAACACCATCACCCGAAAAATCCAAGACCTGGGTCTGGAAGATTGAGCGGCTTTTGCGAACTTCGCATCAGCCGTCCGCCCCGCCCGTTCGGGCTGCCCGCCTCGTCCGTTCGGGGTGTCCGCCTCACCCGTTCGGGCTGAGCCTGTCGAAGCCCACAGCGCGATCACAAGTGCGACAGACATTGGCCTGCCTCGCCGCAATCGCGAGATGATCGGGCCATGCTGAGCAGCCCGATCCGAAGAGACACCGTGTTACTTGGCGTGGGCCAAACGGTGGCATTCGCTTCCAGTTTCTACCTGCCGTCAGTGCTCGCCCCCGCCATGGCCAAAGACACGGGCTTGGCCAGCAGCAGCGTGTTTGCCCTACTTTCCATGGCGCTTCTGATCGGCTCCGGCGTGGGCGTGTTCACGGGCCGCATCGTGGATCGCCTGGGCGGCAGGCCCGTGCTGCAAGCCGCGTGCTGGCTGTTTGCAGCGGGCCTGGCATTGCTGGCACTCGCCACGAATTGGGTGGGCGTGCTCGCCGCGTGGATCGTGATCGGCTTCGCCATGGGCGCGGGCTTGTATGACACAGCCTTCGCGGGCCTCGTGCGCCTGCATGGCCAAGCCGCGCGCAATGCGATCACCGGCGTCACCCTGATCGCGGGCTTTGCCAGCACGGTTGGCTGGCCGATCACCCTCGCACTCGAATCGACCTATGGCTGGCGCGGCGCGTGCTGGGCTTGGGCGGGCTTGCATCTGCTCTTGGTGTTGCCGCTCTACAGCTTGCTCGCCCGCGCCCAGCCTGTGGCGGTTGCGTCCAGCCTGGCTGCGCAAGCCGTGGATGCCGCGAAAGCCGAAAGGGCAACCGGGGCCGTAGAAAGCGAGGCAAGTCGTCCGCCCGCTTCGGTGCCCCCGGCATCAGAAAGCGACCGCCGCCACACCTTCATCTGGCTCGCCATCGTGTTCACCTGCACCGGCTTTCTGGGCAGCTCGATTGCCACGCTCTTGCCGCAAATCTTGCAAAGCACAGGCTTGAGCGCCGCGCAGGCCGTCGGATTCGCCGCGTTGATGGGCCCGGCCCAAGTGGCTGGCCGCGTGCTGGAATTCGGCGTGATGCGCAAAGTGCATCCGCTCTGGTCAGCCCGCATCGCCGCCGCCACCCATCCCGTTGCTGCCGCATCGCTCCTCATCGCAGGCCCTATTGCCGCCCCGTTAGCTGCGCCAGTGTTTGCCATCGTTCACGGCGCGGGCAACGGCATGATCACGGTCGTCAAAGGCACGCTCCCACTCGCCCTCTTCGGCGCGCAAGGCTACGGCCGCCGCCAAGGCCTCTTGCTCATGCCAGCCAAAGTCGCCGGCTCTCTCGCCCCCTTCGCCTTCGGCCTGGCCCTCACCGCCTGGGGCAGCAGCGCCCTCTGGCTGTCCGCTGCCATAGGCTGCGTCGCGAGCTTTGGGTTTTGGCGGTTGCGGGCCAGCTGAGTCCGGCGTTCGCTGGCGGAGCTTGATTTGGCGCCTGTCGCCTTGCCGTGTCTACGTGCTAGCCGCCGCCAACACCTTGGCCTTTTCGCCTTGGTACAGCGCTTGCAAGCGCGTTGCCACGGGCCCGGCTTTGCCGATGCCGACGGCCTTGCCGTCGAGTGTGGCGATCGGGAGCACTTCTTTGGTGGCACTCGATAGGAAGAGTTCGTCGGCTGAGAAGACTTCTTCTCGGCTGATGTTGCGCAGCTCAAAGCCGATGCCGGCTTGGGCGCAGAGGCTCTCAATCAGACCGTAGCGGATGCCTTCGAGCACGAGGTTGTTTTTCTTTGGCCCGAGCACTTTGCCGCCTTGCACCACCCAGACGTTGCTGGCGGCCGCTTCGCTGAGCGTATCGCCTCGGAACATCACGGTTTCAAGCGCGCCCTGGTCGGCTGAGAGTTGGCGTGACATGACTGCGCCCAGCAGGCTCGTGGATTTGATGTGCGCTTTGGCCCAGCGGAAATCCTCTGCGCTCACGCAAGCCACGCCGGATGTGCGCTGCTCCGCACTCGGCAACTTGGCGTGGTTGGCAAAGGCAAACACGGTGGGTGTGAGGCCACTCACCATCACGTGGTCGCGCATGGCCACGCCGCGCGTGATTTGGATGTAAACCAGCTGTGCAGGGGCATTTTCAGCGTCTTTTTGCCACACTGTCCTAGTATTTACATCATTTGTTGCTACGATTTTTGATATCAACCCTGAGATCAGCGCATGCCATTCGGGCTTCGTCATGGGGTTGGGGATGCGCAGCTCTTTCAAGCCGCGCTCCATGCGGGCAAAGTGCTCGTCAAACCGAAAGGGCACGCCGGCGTAGGCGGGCACCACTTCGTAAATGCCATCGCCAAAAATGAAGCCCCGATCCATCACCGAGACCTTGGCCTGGGTGAGCGTGGTGTGTTCGCCGTTCAAGTAGCAGGGGAGATCGAGGAGGTTTGACATGGTGTGC
>JAAFHN010000333.1:2537-3935 GCA_013298415.1 Comamonadaceae bacterium | reverse complement strand
GCGCGTCACCGACGCACTCAGCGCAGCCAAGCTGGATCCGGATTTGATCGGGCTAGAAGGCACTTCGGTTCGCGCCCGCTTCAAAGACACCGACACCCAGCTCAAGGCCCGCGACACGATTCAAAAGGCGCTTTCACCGAACAAAGACGACACGCCTTATGTGGTGGCGCTGAATTTGGTGCCGCGCTCGCCGCAGTGGATGGCCAAAGTGCGCGCCGCACCGATGTACCTCGGCCTGGACCTGCGTGGCGGCGTGCATTTCATGCTCCAAGTGGACATGAAGGCTGCACTTGAGAAAAAGGTAGAAAGCTTCAGCGGCGACATCCGCAGCGCGTTCCGCGACAAGACGATTCGCCATTCCGGCATCAACCGCACAGGCACCACGCTGGAAATCAAGTTCCGCGACCAGCAAACCCTGCAAGCCGCAAAAAATTTGGTGCAAGACCAGTTCACGGATCTGGAAGGCAAAGACAGCGTGGAGGGTGTGGAGTACAAGCTCACGCTCACCGTGAAGACGGACGCGGTGCGCCGCTTGCAAGAGCAGGCTCTGAAGCAAAACATCACCACGCTGGCCAACCGGATCAACGAGCTCGGTGTGGCCGAGCCGGTGATTCAGCAGCAAGGCGCAGACCGCATCGTGGTGCAACTGCCCGGCGTGCAAGACACGGCCAAAGCCAAAGACATTTTGGGCCGCACCGCCACGCTTGAGATGCGTTTGGTGGATGAAAGCGCGGAGGGTAAAGCGGCAGAAAACGGTGGCTTGGTGCCCTTTGGCTCAGAAAAATACGTGGAACGCTCGGGTGGCGTGGTGATCGTGCGCAAGCAAGTCATCATCAGCGGCGACAACTTGAGCGATGCGCAGGCTGGCTTTGACAGCCAAACCCAGGAGCCCGCGGTTCACTTGAGCGTGGACGCTAAGGGCGCTCGCATCATGAAAGACGTGAGCCGAGAAAACATCAACAAGCGCATGGCGATTCTGTTGTTTGAAAAAGGCAAGGGCGAGGTAGTCACGGCCCCCGTGATTCGCGGCGAGCTGGGTGCGCGCTTTCAAATTTCTGGCCGCATGAGCAGCGTGGAAGCCAACGACACGGCGCTTTTGCTGCGCGCTGGCTCGCTGGCCGCGCCCATGGAAATCATCGAAGAGCGCACGATTGGCCCCACGCTCGGCGCAGAAAACATCGCCAAGGGCTTCAACAGCGTCACCTGGGGCTTCATCGTGATCATCCTCTTCATGTCGGGCTACTACATGCTCTTTGGCGTGTTTTCGTCGATTGCGCTCGGCGTGAACTTGCTGATGCTGGTGGCCGTGCTCTCGCTCTTGCAAGCCACCTTGACACTGCCCGGCATCGCCGCCATCGCACTCACACTCGGTATGGCCATTGACGCAAACGTGCTCAT
>JAAFHN010000333.1:0-2527 GCA_013298415.1 Comamonadaceae bacterium | reverse complement strand
CGCCGGCTACGAAAACGCTTGGGCCACGATCCTTGACTCCAACGTCACCACCTTGATCGCGGGCCTGGCGCTGCTCATCTTTGGCTCGGGCCCGGTGCGCGGATTTGCAGTGGTGCACTGCATCGGCATTTTGACGAGCATGTTCTCTGCGGTCGTGTTTTCACGCGGTTTGGTGAACCTCTGGTACGGCAGGCAAAAGCGACTGCAAACTGTGTCAATCGGCACCGTCTGGAAGGGTGCCTCGCTTGGGGTAACCGCCGCTGCCCAAGCAGCGGCGGCCAGCGCCGCGTCGCCAGCGCCCTCGCCCTCGCCCTCGCCCTCGCCCTCGCCCGTTACGGCGAGCACAAGGCCTGCAGGCAAACCCAGCGGCAAGCGTTGAACTGAGCAGCGCAAGGAACACGATCATGGAATTTTTCCGCATCAAAAAAGACATCCCGTTCATGAAGCACGCCATCGTGCTGAACGCGATCTCGGGCATCACCTTCTTGTTGGCGGTGTTCTTTCTCGTCACCAAGGGCTTGCACTTGTCGATTGAATTCACCGGCGGCACGTTGGTGGAGGTGGAGTACGCCCAGACGGCAGACGTGGAGCGAACGCGCCACAAGGTGGAGGAGCTCGGCTTTGGCGAAGTGCAGGTGCAAAAATTTGGCACCAGCCGCGATGTGATCATCCGCGTGCCGTTGCGTGGTCAGGCCAAGCAAGGCGAAGTCGTCAGCCAAGTGTTCGGCAAAGTCTGTACGGGCGAGCAGGGAACCGTAACGACCGTCAAGGCGCCAAATAACGAAGGCGGCGTGAGCGAGCGCCTGAGCTGCAAGAAGGCCGATGGCACCGAGCCGGTATCACTTAAGCGCAGCGAGTTCGTGGGGCCATCGGTGGGCGCGGAGCTTGTGCACAACGGCTTGATTGCGCTCGGCGTGACCATCTTGGGCATCATGATCTACCTGGCCATCCGCTTTGAATGGAAATACGCTGTGGCCGGCATCGTGGCGAACTTGCATGATGTGGTGATCATCTTGGGCTTTTTTGCGTTCTTCCAGTGGGAGTTTTCGCTGGCTGTGCTGGCCGCAATCTTGGCTGTGCTGGGCTACTCGGTGAACGAATCGGTGGTCATCTTCGACCGAATCCGCGAGGCATTCCGCAAATACCGCTTGCTCACACCGCGCGAAATCATCGATCACGCCATCACATCCACGATCAGCCGCACCATCATCACCCACGGCTCTACGCAAATCATGGTGCTGTCCATGCTCCTGTTCGGTGGCGCCACCCTCCACTACTTTGCGCTAGCCCTCACGATTGGCATTTGTTTTGGCATTTATTCGTCGGTGTTTGTGGCGGCGGCCATTGCCATGTGGCTCGGCATCAAGCGTGAAGATTTGATCAAGACCGCGCCAGCCAAAGACGGCAAGCCGGTGGATCCGAACGACCCCAACGCTGGTGCCACCGTGTGACGCATCGCACGATGACCGTTTGGCCGCGCTCTGGGGCGTTTTGCGCGGTTCGCCTCAGCGAACTTTTGCGCACATTTTCGCTGCACTGAACTGATACAGTGCTGAGGCGTGTGCAGGCCTTTTTGGCCCGCGCATTCGCCAAGCAGTCTCATGTCCGCGCCCTCCCACCAAGCAGCAACCCTCGCGCGCCAAGCGCGTGAGGTGTTTCTGCGCCGGATGGCAGAGGAACTCATCACTGCATCCGACGCTGTGCTCAAGCGCCTTGAGGTAAGCCTGGACGCCTCGACAAACGTGCGCGATGCACAAAACCGCCGAGAAGCTTGGCAGCAATACCAAAAAGTTCAGCGCGCTTGGATCGAGGCCAGCGTGCAAGCCTGGCGCAAAGCTTTGGTGCCGCCTACGGCCACAGCGCGAGTCGCGATCGACGTAGAGGCGCTATCGCTGATGGGCGACGACGTGGTGGAGGGCAAAATTTTGTCTGGGCGCCTTGCCGGCAAGCTGGCCGACAAATCCAGTTTTGAGCTCAACGATTTGATCGTGCGCATTCGCGAGCTGGAAGGCTTGAGTGAACTGCCCGCACATGACGTGTTGCGCTCGGAGGTGCTCGCACGGCATGTGGTGGAGGCCTGGATGGCGCAAGGCTTGGACAAAAGCGCGTGGCAGGACATTGAAGACAGCCTGGCTACACCGCTTTCCGCATGCGCCACCGAGGCGTACCACATGGCCAATGAGTTTTTGGTGGCCAAAGGCGTGTTGCCCGAAATCGATCTGCGCCCACTGCTCAAGCGCACACCGGGTGGTGCCACGCCCGCAAAATCCAAAGGCGTACGCCCGAACCCCGATTCACCGCAGCAAGGCCAAGCCAACCACGCTGGACAGGGCGGCGGCTCTGGAGGCAACCTTTCTGGCGGGGGTGGCTCTGGCGGGGGTGGCTTCGGCGGAGGCGGCTTCGGCGGAGGTGGCTTTGGCGGAGGTGGCTCTGGCGGAGGTGGCTCTGGCGGAGGTGGCTCTGGCGGAGGTGGCTCTGGCGGAGGTGGCTCTGGCGGAGGCGGCCCCGGCGAAGGCGGCTCTGGCGT
>JAAFHN010000193.1 GCA_013298415.1 Comamonadaceae bacterium | reverse complement strand
TTTCCATCACTGTCTTAGTATTTATTACATCCAACGCTATCAAAAAAGAAGTATCTAGAAATGCCGATCAGGCCGATAGCCCGCGCCCCTTGGCCTGGGCCAGCTCATCCGCCGTGGGCACATGGCCGGGCGTGAAGTAGCCAGCCGCCACTTTTGCGTCCATCTCTACTTTCGCGTCTTCCGGGATCAAGTTAGCCGGAATATCCACGCGCTCGCCCACTTCGATCCCGCTGCCCGTGATCGCGTCGTACTTCATGTTGCTCATGCTCACCAGGCGGTGGATTTTGGTGATACCCAGCCAATGCAACACATCGGGCATCAGCTCTTGAAAGCGCATGTCTTGCACGCCCGCCACGCATTCGGTGCGGGCAAAGTAGTTTTGCGCCGTGTCACCACCCACTTGGCGCTTGCGGGCGTTGTAGACCAAAAATTTCGTTACCTCGCCCAAGGCCCGGCCTTCTTTGCGCGAGTAAGCCACCAGCCCCACGCCGCCACGTTGCGCGCCGCCAATGCATTCTTCAATCGCATGGGTGAGGTAGGGGCGGCAGGTGCAAATGTCTGAGCCAAACACGTCTGAGCCGTTGCACTCGTCGTGAACTCTGGCAGTCAGCTCCACCGCTGGGTTCGCCAGATCGCGTGGCTCGCCAAAGATGTAGATCGTTTGCCCGCCAATGGGTGGCAAAAACACCTCCAAATCCGAGCGTGTGACAAGCTCGGGGTACATCCCGCCCGTTTGCTCAAAGAGCGTGCGCCGCAAATCCGCCTCGGTGCAGCCAAAGCGCTCGGCCACGCCTGGCAGCCACCACACGGGCTCCACCGCGATCTTGGTGACCACCGCGCCGCCACCTTCCAAGAGCAGCCTGCCATCGGCCTTCAGGCGGCCCGCGCGCATCGCATCGATCACTTCCGGCAGGATCACATGGGCTTTTGTGACGGCAATCGTCGGCCGCACGTCTACGCCCGCTGCCAATTCCTCGGCGTACACGCTGGCCACGCTGGCGCCAAACGGATCCAGCGACACCATCTTTTTCGCGTCAAACCAAGCTGGATACGGCCCAATCGGCTCCGCCGGCGCAGTGTTCGTCAGATCCGGCCGATGCTGCGGATCCAGTGCCTTGGCCGCCACGGCCAGGGCCTTGTAAACGCTGTAGCTGCCGCCATGCGTGCCAATCACATTGCGGTGCGAGCGAACGGTGGTGGTGGCGATCACCGGACCGCGCGTCGCAGAATCGGGTAAACCCCAGGTGATCGTGCGGCTTCCCAAGCCCGCGCCGTGGGAGGTGAGGCGAATGTGAGGCGCGCGAGATGAGGGCATCTGGAATCCTTTGCCATTTGTAGGTTGCGTGGGATAGACTGTGATTTGGCAGACCCCGCCCTGCCGGAAAGCCGCTTGCCAGCTCATTGCCAGCTTCAGGTGTCCATTCTGCCGTGAGGGCGGCGTCCGTTTTCGCCTTCTGCGGAATTCCCCGAGGAATCCGCACACTTTGGAGTGGCCAGTGAACACTTTTGAAACCCGAGCTTTGCCTCTTCGTATCCTGGTCGCGGCCGCGATCGTCCTGATTTCTTCTTGCGGCGGCGGCGGCGCACCGCTGCCAGTCATCCCCGCCGCGGGTCCCAAGCCCACCGATCTGCTTTCGAGCAGCTGCGTGGCCCAGCTTGGGCCCGCTGCGGGTTTCCTGGGAAGCAGTGCGCCCCTTCAAGGCAGCGCCCCGGGCGCGCTCGTGGCACCCCCGTCTGCCGGGGCGATCACCTTCACCGGCGCGTGCACTTCGTCGGTTGCATCCCCTGACGCGTCCGGCCAACTGGTGTCGCGCACAGTGCGCATCTCCGGCGTGGCGGCTACGGCAATCGCGATGGCCGCGGGTGGTGACTACGTTGCCACCGTCAAGTACGAAGAGCGCAACTCAGCCGGCGTTTTGCTGCGTGAGTACCTCACCAGCGGCGACCACACGCTCAGGCTTTTGTACGCAGATGGCAAAAGCTATCGCTTCGCCATCAACTCTGCATTGCTTCAGTCGCCTCGGGTTGGCGGCGGGTTGCAGTTGACCGGGCAGTTTGACGTGGTAAACCCCTGAGGTTTCGGTGCCCCTCTTGCCGTTTCGATGTCTGTATGAGATGACCGACTTGCAGTAAGGTCTTGTGACAGTTTCGGGACGGTGTGGCGTAATCCCGACGAAAAGCACGTTGTAGCTCTCGATTTTCAAGGAAGTCGTGTGCACAAGATCGCCATTGTGAATACTAAATAAGTAATTTATGGCTGCACTGGCGCTATCCCCAAAAGACAGGTGGCGCGTTTCGTGGGAAATTCGGAAGTTGGACTTCCCTACCAAAAGTGGGGATGCATTTGAAACCTTGCCTGTTTGCGGTGGCCAGCCGCGAATTCAGGCGCTTCCCACTTACGAGGGCTCTCCAATGATTGGTAAATACGCACGCTCCCCTGTCGCCTCCGCGATTGGTCTGGTCATCGGTTCGATGACCGTCACCGGTCTCGCGCAAGCTCAAACAACCCCAGCCAGCACCCAAAAACAAGAGCGCATCGAAGTGACGGGCTCGAACGTCAAGCGGACCGACTCAGAAGGCATGATTCCGGTACAGGTGATCACGGCCGAGGAGATTCGACGCTCCGGCAAACAAACCATCACCGACATCCTCCGCGAGCTTCCGAGCAACGCTGCCGGCGGTTTGACCGAGCTCACGGGCTCGGCCAGCTTTTCCACTGGCGCGGCGACGGTGTCTCTGCGCGGTCTTGGCTCTGGCGCCACACTCGTCCTGCTGAACGGCCGCCGGATCGCGCCCTACGGTTTGGTCGATCCCAATTTCGGCCAGTCGGCCGTTGTGAACCTCAATTCGCTCCCGCTGGACGTGGTCGAGCGAATTGAAATTTTGAAGGACGGCGCATCTGCCGTCTACGGCTCAGAAGCCATTGCTGGTGTGATCAACATCATTTTGCGCAAAGACTTCAAGGGCGGCCAGGTCGCTCTTGCGCACAACACCTCGACGCGTGGCCTGTTCAAATCCACCACCGCCACTGCGACTTACGGCATGGGCGACTTGGGACGCGACAAGTACAACATCTTTGCGAATTTGGAGGTGGTCAAGTCTGATCCGGTGACCCACAAGCAGGTTGAAGAGTACCTCTACAACGAACGCTTCGCCAACCCGGCGAACTTCGCAACAGGCACGGCATCCAGCTCCTTTCACCCAAGCTTCAACTATCTCGCTGCAGGTGCAGGCGGCACGACTGTGTTTACGCCCGGCGCCGGCTGTCCGGCCTCCGACCTGCGCAACCCCACCCCTACGGCGCTCTTTGGCGCGGCGGCACGTGGATCCATTTGCTTGTATGACCAGTGGCAGCACATCCTCGTTGCGCCAGCGCAGCAGCGCGTCAACATGTTTGCGCGCGGCACGCTCGAGCTGCCCGCAGACATGACCGCTTTCGGCGAGTTCAGCATCAACACTTCCGAAATTTTCTTCTCGGGCGCTCCACGTACCCTCGGGCAAGGCGTTGGGAATTGGTTCGTTGCGAACACTGGGGCGCTCAATCGCATGCCCACCACGTTGCCAGCCGGCCATCCGAACAACCCAAGTGCTACCACCGCGACCTTTTGGCGCTGGCGCGCCAATGCAATCGGAAATCAAAACACGACTGCAGACAGCACCGCCACACGCCTCTTGCTTGGCGTGAAAGGTACCAATCTCGGTTGGGATTGGGAGGCTGCATTGCTGGACTCGCGCTCGACCACCAAGTCGCTGCAGGAAAATGAAATCAGAGGCTCCGTTTTGATCAACGGCATTGCCAATCGCACGCTGAATTTCCTTGACCCGAACATCAAGAACATTCTGGGCGTGAACACGGAGTCAGAAGCAAAGTCCGGCTTCACCACCTACGAAATCAAGGGCTCCCGCGAATTGTTCCGACTACCCGGCGGCAACGCAGCATTCGCCGGCGGCGTAGAGCACCGAAAGGAAATGCGAAAAGCTATCCCCGATCCGCTCATCCCGGCTGGCGAAATCGTTGGGCGTGGAGTCGCACGGGCCGACGGAGAGAGAACTGTTTCCACGTTCTACGGCGAGCTCGTGCTCCCCGTCACCAAGTCGATCGAAATGCAAGTGGCAGCCCGAAGCGACAAGTACTCCGACACCGGTGACAAGTCCTTCACGCCCAAAGTGAGTGCGTCGTGGAAGCCCCTGGATCAGGTGAAGTTCCGCGGCAGCTACGCCGAAGGCTATCGCGCACCCAGTTTGACCGAGAGTTCACAGTCTTCCACCTCCGGTTTTTTCAACGGCGTGGACGACCCCAAGCGCTGCATCCGGCCGACGACGACAACTGGTTGCGGCTTGTCCGTGCCAGGTCTCATCGTTGCGTCCCCTTTCTTGAAGCCTGAACTCGCAACCTCGCGCACCCTTGGCTTGGTGCTGGAACCCACCCGCGACTTCAGCGTGAGCGCGGATTACTTCAACATCCAGCGCACGAACGAGATCACGTTCCTGAGCCTGACCGAAATCCTTTTGAACGAAGGCTCACAGGATCCTCGCTACAAGGACAAAGTGGTGCGTGATCCAACCAACACAAACGCGAGCGTACCCAACGATCCAGGCGCGATTTTGTTTGTACGGACTGGCTTTGATAACCTCGGTTTGACTCGGGTGAAGGGCTGGGATTTCGATGTGCGCTACAAGTTCAGCACGCAAACGGCAGGTAAATTTGATCTGCGCATGGCGGCCACCTACTATACGCATCAGAGCGGCTCTGGTGCCCCAGGCCAGCCGGTCTATGACTTCAACGGTTATCGCAACGCCCCGACCACAAGAGCAACTTTCTCCGCGAACTGGGAGTTGTCCAATTTCGTTTACACGGGAACGGTCAACTACCTCTCGAGCATGGCTGCGTACTCCAACCCTGAGACGCTTGCCGGCGCAAGCCGCGCGGCCGCACTCGACTGTGCGAATCTGAACAACACCTACGTTGGCTACTGCACGATTGGAAGCTATTCCACTGTTGATCTCGGTGTGACCTATCGCGGGATCAAGAATTTGCGCCTCGGATTCATCCTGCGCAATGCTCTGGATCGTCTGCCACCTGCGGATCCCCAGGCAGCGTCTGTCAACGGGCGTCTGTACAACGTGGTCTGGCACTCACCTGCCGGTCGCGCTGTGAACTTGAGCGCACGCTACGAATTCTGATGAGCTGGGCCAGTTTGGCTCGACTTTTTGGATGCTTTGAAAGGAGCCGCGCAAGCGGCTCTTTTTTCATGTAGCCTTCATCTTCATTTCTTGTTTCAACAGTCTGCATGGAGCCAAACTCATGGTGCTTCGTTGTCTAGCTTTTTCGTTATCACTTCTCTCGGTGTTTGCTACGCCTGCGGTAGCGCAACCCATCGAGCCCAAGGACTACTTCAAGCGGCCCGCTTTCTCTCAACCTCGCTTTTCACCTGACGGCAAGGCACTCGCGGTGCTCGCGCCCATCGGCGACAAACTCAACTTAGTGATCGTTGATCCTGATTCTCGCAAGGCGAGGGCGGTCACCAACATTGCTGAGTTCGATGTGACCAGCTACAGCTGGGTCGGCTCAGGCCGCCTGGTCTTCAGTTTGGGCAACGTCAACTCGCCAAGCGGCGCGGGCCAGACGGATGGTGGCGGCCTTTTCACGGTGGATGTAGACGGCAAGAACAATCGGAAACTCTCTGCCACCGTCAAGGAGTTCCGGGCGAGCGGGCGAACTGTTTTTCGTGGCTACAGTTTGGAAAGAACCATCCCGGGCAA
>JAAFHN010000215.1 GCA_013298415.1 Comamonadaceae bacterium | reverse complement strand
TCAAGACCGCTACGCCAAGCTTCGTCACGGTGGGTCAAACGGTGACATTCACGCTCGTCTTTCTCAATGTAGGCCCCAGCGGCGTCACCAACGCGCGGATCACGGACACCCTGCCCAGCAACTTCGGCACGGTCACTTTTGCAGGCGCCACGCTCTCTGGTGGCACCTGGGTGAGCCAAACGATTGCGGGGCTCAACTTTGCCGGCACGGTCACGCTGCCTGCCAGTACAAGCGTCACCGTTCGCATCTTGGCGGTGGCCGGCACTTCAGGCACGGTGATCAACAGCGCCACCATCACCCTGCCCATCGGCACCACCGACCCCAACCCAGCCAACAACTTCAGCACCGCATCGGTCGCCATTGGCACACCGGCCGACCTGAGCGTGAGCAAAGCCGCCTCACCCACAACGGTGCCCTACGAGGGCACGACGGTGTTCACCGTGACGCTCGTCAATCTGAGCGCGGTCACGGTGACGGCCACCCTCTCAGACCCCATGCCATCGGGCGTGAGTGTTCAGACGATCACCACGCGAACGACGGCAGGCGGTGCCAATGTGGTTGCCCAAAACGTGGTGTTGATTCCGCCATCTTCGCTCAGCGCTACCGTCACGATGCCGCCCAACAGCACTGTGATCTGGGCCATCCGGGTCTTTGCCGCCGAGGAGGGCGTGAGGGTCAACGAGGTTTCGGTCGGGTTAACGCCGGGTTTTGTGGACACGAACCCCGCCAACAACACCGCGCAGGCCACCATTGCTGTGCCTGTGCCCACGGGTTTGGGCTTGACGAAAACGAACAACCTGACGGCGCTCACCGCTGGGCAAACCACCAGTTACACGATCACGGTGGCAAACTTTGGTCCGAACGCTGCGAACGGGCTCATCGTCACGGATGGGCCCACCGCAGGCCTTGCCTGCAACACCGTGACTTGCGCCGCGTTTGACGGCGCTGCCTGCCCGGCAGGCCCCTTCAATTTCGCCACACTCTCCGCTGGTGGCTATGCGATTCCGACCTTCCCTGGCACCTCCAAGGTGGCTTTTACAGTGCGGTGCAACGTAACGGCAACCGGACAATAGACGCAGTCTGAGCTCACGCGTTCGCGTTGGCGCTTGCGCTCAGGCCGCAGCGCGTTGGAGCCGATCCCTGACGCCATCCCAAGCCGCATCCTCGGGCGCGGCCTCCACCCAAATCAGCTTCATGCCAGCGGCGTCAAACGCGTGCAAGGCCGCGAAAAGCTGCTGAGCCGCGCTCGCAGCCTCATCGGGCATGCGGCGTTGCATGACTTTTGCGCTCTTCACGACCAGCGGCGTGCGGGCATACACCGCGATGTGGGCGGCGTCTGCGCCGAGCACATCGAGCGCGGCCTGAATTTGCTGTGCAGTCATCAAACGCAGCTTGGCTTTGGGCGCGTAGTGCTGCGCCAAAGTGCCGCTGGCACGTGGTGCGGCCTCATCCACCGTGGCCGCGTGAACTACGTTTTGCCCGGCAGCGAGGGCCAGCTCTGCCGGCGTGAGCATGCCGGGCCGCAACACGATGGGCTGGCCGCGTGTGCAGTCCACGATCGTGGATTCGATGCCCACCTCGCAAGCGCCGCCATCCAACAAGTGGATCAGCGCTGTGCTGTCAGCAAAGCCCTGCGCCACATGCGCAGCATTGGTAGGGCTGATGCGGCCAAAGGGGTTGGCACTTGGCGCGCTCACGCCCCGCACGCCTTGAGTGCGCGCCGCTTGCAAGAGCGCCTGGGCGATGGGGTGCGCTGGGCAGCGCAGCCCGATGCTCGCCTGCCCGCCCGCGCTCGCTGCCGCCACGCCGGGCAAGCGCTTCAAAATCAAAGTGAGCGGCCCCGGCCAACAGGCCTTCATCAGCCGCGTTGCAAAGGCAGGCACAGCGTGGGCAAACTCGGCCACATCGGCAACGCTTGCCACATGCACGATCAGCGGATGGTCGCTCGGCCTGCCCTTGGCTGCGAAGATTTGCGCCACCGCTTCCTCGTTGCAAGCGTCTGCGCCCAAGCCGTACACCGTCTCGGTCGGGAAAGCCACCAGCTCGCCGCGTGCTAAGGCCAGCGCTGCCTGGCCCACACCGTTTTCGCCGTTGGGAAGCGTTTGGATCACAGAAAAAGCCGTTTCAAAGCCAGCGCCGGATCAAGCCGCGATGCCCAAAATCGCTTGAGCGCAGGCCAAAGTGGCGCGCACATCTTCGGCGCTTGCACCTGTCACCGTGAGGTGCCCCATCTTTCGGGCGCGTCGGGCCTCGGCTTTGCCGTAGAGGTGCAGATGCGCACCCGGCAGCGCGAGCACGCCAGCCCAGTTTGGCTCTTGCGGCGCTTCAGATCCAGCAGCAAACCAGATATCACCCAGCAAATTCAGCATCACACAAGGCGAATGCAGGCGCGGCGCAACCATCGGCCAGCCCACCGCCGCGCGGGCTTGCAGCTCGAATTGGCTCACCGAGCAGGAATCGATGCTGTGGTGGCCGCTGTTGTGCGGGCGGGGTGCGATCTCGTTGATGCGCAAGCTGCCGTCTTGCAGCACGAAAAACTCGACGCAAAGCGTGCCCACGTAGCCCAATCGATTTGCTATGTTTTTCGCAGCATCAAATGCTGATTTCACATAGACAGAGCTGTAAATTCGCTCAAAATCGCTGCCTGAAGCATCCGGAAAGCCGTCTGGCAGCATGCCCACGTGTGTGGTGTGCAAGATGCCGTTGCGGTGCGTGTTGATGTGCAAGGGCAAGCTCACGATCTGGCCATCTTTGCCACGCGCGAGCACCACCGAGCATTCCCAGGCCAGATGCACGCGCTGCTCCAGCACGCAAGCGGCTTGCTTCAGCGAATCCCAGGCCGCAGCCAGCTCGGCGCGGTTTGTCACGCGCACTTGGCCTTTGCCGTCGTAGCCCAGGCGGGCGGTTTTCAAAATGCCTGGAAAGCAACATTCGGCAAAAAAGCGCTTTTCCGCACGGCGGTCTTGCGCGATTTCCACGGCTTTTGCCGGTGGCGACACAGCCACACCCGCCGCGCCAAGCCGCGCCAAAGAGGCGGCAGGCACGTTTTCAAACTCTGTGGTCACGTTGGCGCAGCGTGCAGCCAAGGCGTCCAGCGCTGCCGGATCGTCGTATGCGGCCACGATGGCATCGTTGCTGGCTTGTACTGCACCGGCATTGGCATCAGGGTCGAGCACCAGCGTTTTCAGGCCCATGCGCTGGGCAGCGTGCACCAGCATCCGGCCGAGCTGGCCGCCGCCCAAAATGCCCAAAGTGAGCGCTCGCTCGCTCGCAATCGCAGCGGGGCTGGGGTTGGGGCTTGGGTTTGGGCTGGCGGTCATGCGCTGGGCGGCAAGGTCATTGCAGTCGCTGCTGTCGTTTGCTCCGCACGAAACGCGTCCAGCGCGGCTCGCAGCTTCGCATCGTGCAAGGCCAGCATCGCCACGGCAAAGAGCGCCGCATTGGCCGCCCCCGCAGCCCCAATCGCAAAGGTGGCCACAGGCACGCCTTTGGGCATTTGCACGATGCTGTGCAGCGAATCCACGCCTTGCAAATGCTTAGAAGCCACCGGCACGCCGAGCACCGGCACGGGCGTTTTGGCCGCCAGCATGCCAGGCAAGTGCGCCGCACCGCCAGCGCCCGCGATGATGGCTTGCAGGCCGCGAGCGCGAGCGGCTTCGGCGTAGGCAAACATCGCATCAGGCATCCGGTGAGCCGACACCACGCGGCATTCGTGCGCGATGCCAAAGCGCTCAAGGATGGCGGCTGCATGCTGCATGGTGTCCCAATCGCTGTTGGAACCCATCACCACGCCGATCAAGGCAGAAGAATTTGCATCGGTTGACAAAGCGCGACAATCCAGAGTTATTCCTGATTTTACTTTTGACCTCCCGCTGCGCGCGAGGTCTGAGCCCGCGCAATGATCGACGTCAGCATCCAAACCTTTGAAGCCGAGGTGATCCAAGCCTCGCAAACCGTGCCCGTGTTGGTGGATTTTTGGGCACCCTGGTGCGGCCCCTGCAAATCGCTCGGCCCCGTGTTGGAAAAGCTGGAAGTGGCTTACGAGGGCCGCTTCAAGCTGGTGAAAATCAATTCAGATGACGAGCAGCAGCTGTCCAGCATGTTCGGCATCCGCAGCCTGCCCACCTGCGTGCTGCTCATGAACGGCCAGCCGGTAGACGGCTTCATGGGCGCACTGCCCGAAGGCAAAGTGCGCGAGTTTTTAGACAAACACGTGCCCAGCGCCGAGGAGGTGGCAGCCGAAGTAGAAGAAGCCGCTGCCGAAGACGCACTTGCCGAGGGCGACACCGAAGCCGCGCTTGAAAAGCTGCAAGCCGCTGTGGCAACCGACCCGGCCAACGACGGCACCCGCTTTGACTACGCCAAGCTCTTGCTCGGCCTGGGCCGGGTGGCCGAGGCCAAAACCGCGCTCAAACCGGTGGAAAGCAAGCGGCTTTTGTCGCGCCCCATCGACGCCTTGCTGCGCTGGATCGATGCTATTGAAATCGCAGCATCGGATGATGCAAACACCTGGACAGAGGCTTACTTTTCCTCAAAAATTGCCGCCAACAAGCGTGATTTCGACACCCGCTTTGCCCGCGCGCAGTGGCTCATGGCCCAGCAGCGCTTCACCGACGCGCTGGATGAGCTGCTGGAAATCCTGATGCGGGATCGGGCGTGGAGCGAAGAGCTGGCCCGCAAAACCTATGTGGCCATCCTGGAGCTGATCGACACCCCCAAGCCCAAAGTGGCCGACGGCCAAATCCCGCCGGAAGACCCAACAGTAGCCACCTACCGCCGCCGCCTGAGCATGGTGGTGCTGAGCTGAAGGCTTCAGGTGCAGAGGGCGGGGGAAGTTTTGAACGCAGAGTTCGCAAAATGACGCAAAGCGCGCAGAGTGAACAGCCAAAATTTGCCGAATATCCTTCACTGTCCATGAATTCATTTGCTTTAGTGCTATAAAAATCATTGCGCTTTGCTTTTGCTTCCCCCTCGGATTGACTCTGCGCCCTTCGCGTTCATTTTGCGAACTCTGCGTTCAATTCGGCTGTTTTGACCCCACCCCCCATGACCGACACCACCATTCAAGAAACCCCCGCGCCAGAGCTGTTGCAATCTCCGGCTCAGCCTGGCTTGGGCGTGGCGCAGCAGCAGATGCTGCAATGGCCCGCCAGCGCCGATGCGAGCGAGGTGCAAGCGCTGATCGACACCGAATTCGTGATGGCCTACAGCAGTGGCCCGCCCGAGGTGTGGCAGCCCTGGCAGGTGCGGCGCTTGAACGAGCTTTTGCGCTGGATCACGCAAACGCTGTGGTGGCAGCAGTGGACTGGCCTCGCCCCAGACTCGGGCCGCAATCTCCCTTTAAGCGAACTCCCGATCCTCACCCGCAAAGCCATGCGCGATGCGGTGATCGCGTCTGCTGGCAACCCCGAATCCCCGAGCGAACCGCTGATGCCGCCCGAGCACGGCATGCTCACTCTTGCGCAAACCGCAGGC
>JAAFHN010000449.1 GCA_013298415.1 Comamonadaceae bacterium | reverse complement strand
ATTTGCCTCAGCATGCGCGGCGTGCTGCGCTTCAGCTTCTGCCTTGCTGTGCAGCCACTTGTGCATGAGCTTTTCAGCACCCTCAAAACACAGATAGGCGCCACCCAGCATCAAAAGCGGCGTCACAAGCACAGGCAAGAAGGTCGCGATCAAAAGCGCCACTGGCACCAGGATCACTTTGTTGAGCATCGAGCCCTTGGCCACCGCCCACACCACGGGCAGCTCGCGATCTGCGCGCACGCCAGCAACTTGATTGGCGTTCAAAGCCAAGTCGTCGCCCAACACCCCAGCCGTCTTCTTCGCGGCCACCTTGGTCATCACAGCCACGTCATCAAGGAGCGTGGCGATGTCGTCAAGCAGGGTAAAGAGTGTGGAAGCCATGTGCGCCCTTCAAGAAGTGCTTTTCAACCAAATTCTAAGCAAAACATCCACGGTGTCGATTTATTTACTACATTCATTGCTATTATTTTTGATGAGCCACGCAGCCCATGTTGGCCAAGGCATCCGCCCGCTCATTGCCTGGATCGCCCGCGTGGCCCTTTACCCAATGCCAGGTGATTTTGTGTGGGCCTTTGTGGACGAGATCGTCCAGGATGCGCCACAAATCTTCGTTTTTCACAGGCTCTTTGCTCGCCGTTTTCCAGCCCCGTGCCTTCCAGCCGGGCAGCCACTCTTGGATGCCTTTGAGCACGTATTGGCTGTCGGCAAAGATCGTGACTGCGCACGGCTTTTTCAGCGCTTGCAAGCCTTGGATCACCGCCATCATTTCCATGCGGTTGTTCGTGGTCTGCCGCTCGCCGCCGTGCAGTTCTTTCTTCGACGCGCCCGACTGCATCACCACGCCCCAGCCACCAGGACCAGGGTTGCCTTTGCAGGAGCCATCGGTGTAGAGGGTGACAGGGGTGAACTCAGTTACTTCGTTTTTCATAGCAACAAATCATTTAAATTTATGGACAGAGTGGCATAAATGCTCAAAATCTCGGCCCGAGAAGCTCAATACGCGTTTCGAAGCGCCGCTCAGTAGCCAGGCTTGGCATGGGGCCGCTTCTTGGAGAACAAACCCGCGCTGCGGCTGCCCTGCTGCGCAAAGCGCTCTCGCCTGGCCACCTTGGGGTCCACACGCAAGCCGCGAACGAGTTCCAAGCGATCACCCGCCTTCAGGAGGGTTCGCCCGGTGGCGGGCTTGCCCCAAATACTCGGGCGAAAGTCATTGGCCACTGCCCCAAAAGCGCGTCCGTCTGGCAAGGGCCAAGCCGCCAGCGCAGCCAGCGCATCCGCAACTGTTGAAGCTTGCGGCAGCGCCAGCTTCATTTCCAGCACTTCACGAGGTGCCCAGCCGATGCACACATCGATCTCAAGGCTCAAGCGGCATCTCCGTAGACGCTCTGCGCGCGGGCCACAAAGGCATCCACCAAGCCACTCGCCACGGCATCAAACATGTGACTCATCAGCGCAGCCAGGGCGGCACTTGCAAAGGCGTAGCGCAATTCAAGCGACACGCGGCAAGCGCGGTCTTGGCCCTTGCCAATCGGCGCAAAACGCCACTGGCCCTGCAGCTCACTGAAGGGGCCGTCTACGAGCTGCAAGCGGATGCTGTGCAGCGCAGCGGGCGAATCAGGCATCTCGTGGGTGTTTTTTGTGGCAAAGCTTTGCTGTACCAAACCGAGCCGCATGCCGATTTGCGCACTCACGCCGTCGGCATGGTTTTCGAGCACCTGCGCGGAGGTACACCAAGGCAAAAACTCGGGGTAGCTCGCCACATCGGCCACCAAATCGAACATCTCGCGCGGGCTGTACCAGATCAGTACCGTTTTTTGAATGCTCTTCACTGGGATAACTACAATCTGCGACCCGCTAAAGCTTTGATTCTAGAGCCCTGGGGCGCACCGCATGGCCACCACAAAACCGAAAAAACCAGACCCCACCGCCAAGATTGCCGACAACAAAAAAGCCAGCTTCAACTACTTCTTTGAAGAACGCTACGAATGCGGCATGGTGCTCGAAGGCTGGGAGGTGAAGGCAGCTCGCGAAGGCAAAGTACAAATCACCGACGGATACGTGCTCGTGCGCGACGGTGAGCTTTTCTTGATGGGCTGCCAGATCAACCCGCTGAAGCAAGCGAGCACCCACGTGAGCCCGAACGCCCTGCGCACGAAGAAGCTTTTGATGGCCAAGGCCGACATCAAACGCCTGATTGGCAAAGTGGAGCAAAAGGGTTACACCCTGGTCGCGCTCAATCTGCACTGGAAAAACGGCAAGATCAAATGCGAAGTGGCGCTTGCCAAAGGCAAAGCCGACCACGACAAACGCGACACGATCAAAGACCGAGAAGGCAAACGCGAAGTAGAGCGCGCGATGAAAACCAGGAATCGGTGAGGGCTGAGGGGCAGGTTTACAGGAGATCAGGAGACAAGGAGGAACAGCCGGAGTTCTTGGGCTTACTCCTTGCCTCCTGATCTCCTGTTCAAACTGGTTACCTCGTTGGTGACTAAGGCTGCAAGCACCACGCAGCCGCCGATGAGGACGTTGGCGCTGAGCGCTTCATTGGCGAAGGCCCAGGCGAGTGCGATGCCGAAGACGATTTCCAAGAGCGCGAGCAACGAGACTTCTGGGCCTTTGAGCACGCGAGCGCAGACGACGCTCAGCGCGCAGGGGATCGCGAGCTGAATCAGGCCCAAGAGGCCGAGCCAGGCCACATCGGCGCTGCTCGCTGTGAAAGGAAACGCGAGCGGTAGCGTGAGGAGGCTCGAGATCACGGCACCGACCAAGACGGCTGGCACGAGATCGACCTTTTGGGCGTTTTCTGAGCGTTGCAGATGTTGCGTGAGCGTCCACTGCACCGCACCTGCAATTGGCACGGCGAGCGCGACCAGGCTACCCAGCAACGCCGCACCCTTTGCCGCGCCCTGCCCTGCGCCAACTCCTGCCAGCTGCGGCGCGTACATGTAGGCGATGCCTGCGCCTGCGGCCAGCACCGCGCCCCAAGTGCGGGTGGGCAGGGGCGTTTTGAGCGCGATGCGCGAGAGCACAGCGGTAAAAAGTGGCCCCAGCGCCATCGTGATGAGCACATTGGCGACGCTCGTGAG
>JAAFHN010000136.1 GCA_013298415.1 Comamonadaceae bacterium | reverse complement strand
CCACCTCCGGGCGCTCAGCGTTGTTGAAAAGCTCGCAAATAGCAGAGGCTATTTGACTCACTTTTCGCCTAGCTGAGCCTCCCGGATGCGGCCCGCGCTGATCCACAAAGGGTTCTGCAGAGCTTCCTTTATTCTCTCTGTCAGATGCTCCTAGAAACCGCAGTTGACCGCTTGCTTCACTGATAAGTACCTGATTTCAATAGCGTTTCTTCGCTTATCAAACTCACCAATCGGGTGAAAGCGCTACGCGCCCGACAAGGGCCCGCCTGGAGCCGCCCAGCGGCGTTGCTCGTCCTTGCGCACACGAGTGCGCTGCGTCCTCGCGCCTTGCTGGATCGGCCCCATGCGGGCCCACTCGGGCGCGTTCAACTGCGGTTTCTAGGACGATTTTCCGGCGGCGCCCAGTTCGCCGCTCGCTCAAACCTTGGCCAGCAGGCCAGAGTCAATGGCTTGCAGCCAGGCCCTTAGGCGAGAGGGTTGCACCGGTTTGGGCAGATAGGCCACAGCGCTGACGCGAATGCGTTCCAAGGCGGCCGCCGATGTCTCTGCGGTCACGATCAGGCCCGGCAGCTCGACGCCGAAATGACTGCGCAGTTCTGCAAGTGCGGTCATCCCATCCGTTAGCGCGCCCAAGTGGTAGTCAATCACTGCCACGTCGGGTGCGGAGAAATGCTTGCTTTTCACCCACGGTGCGGTGTCTGCCGCGCAGTCGACCCGATAGCCCCAGCGTTCGAGCAATGCAGCGGTGCCCTCACGCACCGCGGGGTCGTCCTCGATCAAGGCAATCCTGAGTGCGCTCGGTTGGGTGTTCAACGTTCGTTCAGCGTGAACTGCCGCTGGCGCAGAGCAGCGATCGATGCCGATGGACACGACCGTGCCTCGGCCCGGCTGAGAATGGAGCTTGAGCGGATGCTGCAGCAGCCCGCACAGGCGCTTGACGATGGACAGGCCCAAACCCAGGCCGCGCACGGTGTGCTGTGCTTGGTCGATGCGATAAAACTCTTCGAAGACCTCCGTTTGATGCTCCGCAGCGATGCCCTGACCACCGTCTCGAACCTCGATGCGCCACTGCCCGGCGCGCGCACGGATGGCAAGGCACAGCCGCGCATCGCCAGCGTATTGGATGGCGTTTTCCAACAAGTTGCGCAGGCAGCGCTCAAGCAGCGCAGAGTCGCTCAAGCCAAACTTGGCAGCACTGGCGTGCGCGCGCAGCAGCTTGGCCGGCAAGGCGCTGCGGGTTGCCGTCTCCTGCGCTAAGCGAAGGCACAGGGCAGTCAGGTCAATGGGCTGCATGTTGGGTTGCAGGCCACCGCCCTCCAACCGCGACAGGTCCAGCAAGGTACCGAACATGCGAGCCAAGGCGTTGACGGTATCTTCGGCCCGGTCGAGCAAGCCAACTTGGGCAGTCATGTTCTCGTGTTCGCGCAGATCGGCTTGCAGCGAAGCCAAGTACATGCCGAGCGCATGCAGGGGCTGGCGCAGGTCATGACTGGCGACCGCGAGCAGACGACTTTTGGCGCGGCTGGCTTCGTCAAGTGCCGTGTTCAGCGCGGTCAGCCGCTGCTGCTCTTTCTGCGCCTCCTGGTGCAAACGCAGGGCTTCGTCACGCTGCCATGCGGTGCGCTGCGTCTCCAGTTCAACTTCGATGGCCACGCGATTGGCGCGGGCGCTTTGGCCCACCAGCTCAACGTAGCTTTGCGATGCGCGCTCCGCGTAGGCCAGTGCCGCTTGAAAATCTTGCATGCCTTTGCAGGCCTGCGCCGCCTCTTGCAGCACACGCCAAATGTCCAGCGGCGTATCGGCCCACTCAAGGGTTTCGGGGTGCGCGAGGCGGCCTTCGGTCAATTCGCGCGCCAGCGCGTATTGCTGCTGCGCAATGCAGGCCTGCGCCCTTGCCCAAATGAGCTCGGTGGTTTGGGGCTGGTTGGCGCAGTGCTGCACCGCCAACGCGATGTGGCGCTGGGCGTCTGACAAATGGCCTGCATGCAGCGCCACAAAGCCAAATTTGCTGTGATAGGAAAGGCGCTTGCGCTGAGGGATTTGCGTTTCGTGTACGAGCAATTGCCTTGCGATCTCCCACGCCGTGTCGGCCGCACCCAGGCCGTCGTAAGCCAGCATGGCGTTGATGCCACCTGTCCACCACACGGCGGTCATGGGCATGGGTTTCGCCAAATCCCAGGCGCGCTGGGCCAGTTTGGCTGCGACATCGAAATTGAACATGTCGCAGTGCAGACCCGCGCAGTTCGCCAAAGAGTTGCCCAGTGTCGCCGCGTCATCGGTTTGCTCGGCCAACAAAATCGCACGGGTGAGGCTGCTCAACGCACCATCCCAATCGCCGCTGTCCAATTGGCACAAGCCGAGCAGATTCATGTGAAAGTAGCTCGGCATCACGCCGCGCACATCCTCGGGCGCTAGCTTGATCGCTTGCAGCATCGCCAGACCACGCGCGGGCTCACCAGCGGAAAACAGCATCAACGCCCGAACATGGATGCAGTCGGCCAGTCGAAGCCGCTCACCGAAGCGCGCAAAACAAGTCTGCGCCACGTCCAAATCGGCTATGCAAGCGGCCTCGTCTTGCAGATGCAAACGGGCCCAGGCGCGGTGAAACAAGCCCACCGCGTGCCACAGACTCCCCGGCTCAAACTCCTCTATCAACGATTCAGCCAAGGGCGTGGCAGCGCTTCGGTCTCCCAGGCGCAGCCGCCACAAGCGCTCGTCGATGTTTGCGCAGTCTTTCGAGCTGAGCATGAATGGATCTCCTCGGCAAGTGCTGGTCAAGCCCTCTGGCAGATGTGAGCTTGGTTGGTGTCTTTGTGTTCTGAGAAGCTTGCCAGATTTTTCAGCATTGTTGACTTTTTACTGCAGGGCTTTGGCGCGGATCGCGGCACCCAGCTGTGGTTCATCGTCCGATGGGTAAGCCCCTGCGGTGAAGCCAAATTGGCCCAAAGCCAGGAGCTCCTCGGCCAAAAATCCCGCCTGAGCCCTTGCGTCCAGATTGAAGGGGGCTTTGAGCTTTGGGGCTTGGTAGCGCTCTGAGAGCGTGGCGTAGTGCTGGATCGGATCGAGTCCGTCGCGCTCGCACAGCCAGCGGTACCAATGGTTACCGATGGCCACATGGCCGATTTCGTCGGCGAGGATCACGTCCAAGATCGCTATCGCTTGCGTGCAATCGGCTGCCGCATGCGGATCGGCTTTGCTGGGCTTGGCGGCAGCTTGCTCGGCCAGCTTGCGCAGCTTGGCTTGGATCAGTGGCGTGGCATCCAAGCCGCGCGCTTCCAGCGTGCGCGGCACAAGCGCCATGCGGGCGGTGATGTCGTCGCTCGTTTTCTCGGTCATTTCCCACAAGCCATCGTGCGCGGGAAAGTCGCCGTAGTCGTGCCCCATCTCGCGCAAAAGCGAGCGCAGCAAGCCAAAGTGTTTGGCCTCTTCAGCTGCCACGCGGGCCCAATCGCGGTAGTAGGGCTCGGGCATGCCACCAAAGCGCCAAATCGCATCGAGCGCCAAGTTGATCGCGTTGTATTCAATGTGCGCAATGCTGTGGATCAGCGCTGCTCTGCCTTCGCGGGTGTGGATGCTGCGCTTGGGTACCTGCATGGGGTGAACGAGCAAGGGTTTGGTCAGGCGGCCGGGCAGCGGCGCGCTGCTGGCTTGGGCAAGCAGGCGTTTTTCATCCTCTACAGAGTTTTCAAAAAAGATAGCACTATGTGTCGAAAATGATTGGACTGAGAGGCACTTTTGCTCGAAATTCGAGGTGATGAGAGCGTTCAGAGCGGCTGAACGCAGAGGCAGGCATTCCTGTGGCATCTTCGGATTGTGAAGCGGCTCAAAGCCAGCTGCTCGCCCGAGTTCAACCTTTGCAGGAGACGCATGAGATGACCGCTGCACGCCAAACCTTGCCCCAGATTGCGCCTGCACCCACGACAAACCAGCAGGCTCCGCGCAAACGGAGCGCTACTGGCAAGGGCCGCAGCAGAAATTTGCCTTGCTCCGTATCGGCACGATTCCCCGCGCCCGCCCGCCCCGAGTCTCCTCGCCCATGGCTGCGTCTGGCGGGTGGTTACTGCCTTGTCGGTGCGCCACCGGAGGCCGACTCGCGCTGGCGCAGCAGCGGTGATTTGATCGCCGTATGCCCGACAAGACCAACCCACGGCTCGGGCTGCTGCGCCCCATGCTCAACCCATGCCAAGTCAGGCCGCGATGAGGCTACCGCCTCGTTTGACGGCTGTTCTCAGGTTAATTTTCAGGAGTTTTGAAATGCTTTTCTCTTTGACTTCGCCAACGCGTCGGCGCGTTGTTCAGCTAGCCGCACTTGCCTTCGCGGCTGCGGGCGCAAGCTGCGCGCAAGCGCAAGAAATCCGCAACCACGCCTCGGCCGTGTGCATGGACACCACGGGCAAGGGCAGCGGCCATGGTGTCGCCGCGTGGCCTTGCAACGGCAAAGGCAATCAAAAGTTCGTTTTGCGCGATTTCGGCATCGACCAGGAGCGCTCCCATCGGCTGCCCGAATACCAGATCGTGTACGGCGACCTGTGCTTGGAGCGCGTGCCCCGCTTGGTAGGGACGGTCTATCGCCTGGAGGCCTGCAAGCTGTACCCCAACGGGCGGCCCATGGTTTGGCAAAGTTGGTGGTTTGACACCAATTTTCCAGGCAACGTCAATCCCATGGCGGGGCTGCTGCGGCCTATTTCTGAGACAACGGACTGTGTGGAGCTGAGTGGCAACTTCGGCGACTGGAGTCTCGATATCTTGCTCCAGCGGCCCCTACCGCTGAATGTGGGCTCCTGCACCGGTGGACTCAACCAGCGCTGGTGGGTGAACATGGTGAAGTAGGGCGTCGTCAAGCAAGGCAGGGTGCATCAGGCGATCGAGGGGCGCGAGGGCTTTTTTGTGTGCATGATCTTAGAAACAGCAGTTGACCGCTTGCTTCAGTGATAAGCACCTGATTTCATCAAGACTTGTTCGCTTTTCAAACTCACCAATTGGGTGAAAGCACTACACACCCGATTGCGCCCGCCTGGAGCCGACCAGCGGCGTTGCTCGTCCTTGCGCACACGAGTGCGCTGCGTCCTCGCGCCTTGCTGGATCGGCCCCATGCAGGCCCACTCGGGCGCGTTCAACTGCGGTTTCTAGGATCATCAGCGGAAGGCGTTGCATCGCAGCGGATGGTCAACGCGGCACGGTCAGCGCTTGCGTATGCCGCTTCAAGCGACCGTGCCAGGCGAGGATGCCTGCGCGGCCCAAAAGGCGCGAGATCCGTACCCCAAGTCGCTTCAAAAAGTAGAGCTATAGATGTTGAAAACACAAGGACATAGCTTTATTTTTAGCAAAAATGTTTGGGTACCAAGGCGTTCAGGGCTTCTGAACGCTGGGGTGGGGTGTTTGGTGGCATTCTCGAAGTGTGCGGCGAGCGGTTTGCTCATCCTGCTGCACTGACTTTGAGGAACCCTGTATGCGTCAATTCAAAACAACCACCACCACACTGCGCCGCGCGGCGGCGGCGCTTGCCCTGCTGGGCGCGGCGAGCGCTCAGGCGCAGCACATCGGCAACCAAGCGTTGGCCGTGTGCTTGAACCAAGCCACGCGCACCTCAGACCTGTCCGTGGATGCCTTGCGCTGCAATGGGGCGAATGCGCAAAAATTTGCTTTGCAAGAGATCGGGGTTGATCCAAGCGACCCGAAAGGCCGCCCAAGCTTTGTGGTGCGCTATGCAGACAAGTGCATGCACAGTGCCCTGCCGCCACACCCCGGTGCACGGCTGGCCGCCTGCGCCGTGCAGCCCAATGGCAGGCCCGTTACGGCCCAGCTCTGGTGGTTTGACCGCAATGTGCCCGCCAACACAAATCCGTTGCTGGGCTTGCTGCGCCCCATTGAACGCGACAGCAAGTGCCTCGCCCTGACAGGCAGGGCTGAGCAGTGGGGCCGCGCGTTTGAAGGGCGCGTGGGCATCGGCTTGGCGCTGCAAGAGTGCACAGCCGATTTTCACCAACGCTGGGTGTTTGCGCCGCAGTAGCTCGGCCCGCGTGCACCCATCCGAATTCCACCTTCTTGTGCGCCCGCTCACCATGCAAGCTACCCTCGCCCGCACCTTGCTGATCGCGCTGATCCCCGGCATCGGAGGACTTTTTGCCTGCGCGGCCCCGATCTGAGCAATTGCCTCACCGCGCTGCTAGTGTCATGTTACGCCTGAAATGCCGCCGTCTCGCTTGCCCTCGCTGCGCAGGGCGTCGTTGCAAAACTTGCCCATGCGGTGAGCATGCGCTGCGTTTTGCGCCTAGCCCTGCGCACCGATCGCGGCGCGATACACCGACATTTCAAGCGTGACATGACACTAGGCCGGGCCATCCCGACGCTTGAGCCCTGCGCGCTCAGGCCTGTCGGTCGGCCCGCAACTGAGCAGCAATGGTGGTTTGATGTCAGCGTCCCGAGCCATGCGACGGCGAGCCACGGTGGCTTACTGCGGCCGATCCTGAACGACGACAAATGCCTCGGCTTAGGCTGCGCTGCGACAATGGCGGGCTATGCCTGCAGCACCTCCGATTCAGCTTTCGCCTCCCCCAAGCCCTGATCCAAAGGCCGCAGCGGCTGCTTCCCCCAAAGCCCACCCCAAAGCGCTAGGCGGGCTGCTGCCCTTTGTGCGGCCCTACAAGCTGCAAATGGCGTTGGCGGGGCTGTTTTTGCTGTTGGCAGCACTCGCCACGCTGGCATTTCCAGTGGCTTTGCGCTTCTTGATTGATAGCAACACAAGTAATAAAAACGTTGACAGTGGGGCGATTTCGCTTGAAATGTCGTTCCTGATGCTGTTTGGCGTGGCCTGCGCGCTCGGTTTGTTCTCGGCATGCCGTTTCTACGTGGTGAGCTGGCTGGGCGAGCGGATCACGAGCGATGTGCGCAACGCGGTGTACGCGCATGTGCTGCGCATGAGTCCGCAGTTTTTTGAGACAACGCAGACCGGCGAGGTGCTCTCGCGGTTGAC
>JAAFHN010000431.1 GCA_013298415.1 Comamonadaceae bacterium | reverse complement strand
TCGTTTGCTGCAGCAAGGTGCGGGCGCACAGCATCCGTGATGAATTTGCCGATGTTGCCTCGGCCAGCCACGTGCACAAGGCTTTCGTAGGTGGCTTCGTCAAGAGACAGGGTCAGTTTACGCATAAGAAGATTCTAAGCCACACGTGAAAAATGCGCTTATTGCACGTGCGTCACTTCACCACTGCCCCGTCTCCACCCGAATCGCGACTTCGCAGTCGTCAAAAATTTCCAGCTTGGCGATGCTCACGCGCACGCCGATCACGCTGGGGAGTTGCATCAAGCGGTGGGCGACTTTGCCGATCAGGCTTTCTAGCAAGTTGATGTGGCGCTCTTGGCATTCGTCCATGATGATTTGCCGCACTTTGCGGTAGTCGAGCACATGGGTGATGTCGTCGTCTTGCGGCAGCAGCGCTTGCGTGCCCAGGTTCAGCTCGGCATCCACTTGGATCGGCTGCGAGTTGCCAATTTCCTGCGGCAAGATGCCCAAATTGGCCTGAAATTTCAGGCCCGTGAGCTTCAAAATTTGGTTGCCTTTGGTGGAGGGCATATCGCCTTACATCAATGAGAAATCGCGCTCGAAGCGCTGCAGATGCTGACCTGCGTCAACGATGAGGGTGGTGCCGGTGATGCTGCGGTTTTGCAGGGCGAAGGCGACTGTGGCGGCCACGTCTTGGGCGTTGGAGCCTCGGTTGAGGGGGCCGAGTTTGTGGAGTTGGTTGAATTTGTCGTCGCTCAGCATGTGGCTAGTGAGCGTTAAGCCCGGGGCTACGCCGACCACGCGAACGGCGGGAGCGAGCGCCTGGGCCAGCAGCGTGTTTGCGGCTTCGAGCGCCGCTTTGCTCAAGGTGTAGCTGAAGAAATCAGGGTTGGGGTTCCACAGCTTTTGATCGAGCATGTTGACCACGCAGGGGCCGCAGGCGAGCAGGGTGTCGGGTGCGCGGGTTGCGATGTGCGCCGCCAGATCGCGGGCCAAGATGATCGCGGCACCGGTGTTGGCGTGCAGGTGCTTGTCGAGCATGGCGTAGCTGAAGTCGCTGGCGTGGTCCAGCTCAAAGGTGCTCGCGCTGTTGACCACCGCATCGAGCTTGCCCAAGCGGGTTACCACCTGGCCCACTAAGGCTTGGGTGGCGGCTTCAGAGGCTAAATCTGCTTGAAATACCTGCTCTGTCCTGGCATTTCCTTCACATAGTGCTACTGTTTGTATAGCATCATCTAGTGATGATCGGCAATGCACGGCCACGCGCCAGCCGAGTTGGGCAAGGACCACTGCGATTTCGCGGCCCAGGCGTTTGGCAGCGCCGGTGACGAGCACCACGGGGCGTGGGTCGGCGGCATCGGGGCGTTGATCTCGGCGATGGCTGGCAGACAATGCAGGGCTCATGTCAGCGAGTGTAGAAGCCTTGGAACAACGCAGCGGCCTGTCGGAAATGGATGCGCACCTGATTCGCCTGTGCGAAGCAGCAGGTGGCGCGCTTGCTTTTGATGCCTTCATGCGCGAGGCTTTGTACGCCCCGGGCCTGGGCTATTACGCCAGGGGCGATGCACAGTTTGGCCATGTGCCAAGTGCGGCCAAGCCCAGCGATTTCGTGACTGCACCCACCTTGTCGTCCGCGTTTGGTGCGACCGTCGCGCGGCAAGTCGCGCAGGTGTTAGACGCAGTTGAGGCGGTCGGTGGCGAGCGGTGCATCACCGAATTTGGCGCTGGAACTGGTGCGTTGATGCTACAAATAATGAAGCATTGGATGCTCAAAATACCTGGACAGAGGGGTGAAAAGACCCCAGAAACGCAAATCATGGAGCTTTCTGCGGCCTTGCGGGCGCGACAGCAATCCACCTTGGGCGAGTTTGCGACCTACACGCGCTGGCTCGATGCCTGGCCGGATGTGCTGGAAGGCGTGATCGTAGGCAACGAAGTGCTGGATGCCATGCCCTGCAAGCTGCTCGCTCGCCTCGGCGACGTGTGGCACGAGCGGCATGTAGCGCAAACCGACGGCGCATGGGCTTGGCAAGACTTACCCACCAGCTTGCGCCCTCCGTTGGAACCAGTTGGGCAGCACGACTACATCACCGAAATACACCCGGAGGCCGAGGCGTTCATCGCAAGCCTTGCCGAGCGCATGCTGCGCGGCCAAGGCGCGGCGGCCATCTTCATCGACTACGGCTTTGGCGAGCGCGAGTACTACCACCCCCAGCGCCACATGGGCACGCTGATGTGCCACCAAGGTCATCGCTCCGACCCCGATCCGCTGAGCCAAGTTGGCGAAAAAGACATCACCTGCCACGTGAACTTCACCGGCATCGCGCTTGCCGCGCAAAACGCAGACCTGGATGTGGTGGGCTACACAAGCCAGGGCCGCTTTTTGCTGAACTGCGGCTTGCTGGAAGTGCTGGCAGACGCCTCGCTGCCTGAGCGGGCTAACGCTCAGAAGCTCGTGACGGAGCACGAGATGGGCGAGCTGTTCAAAGTGATTGCGCTGTGCACACCAAACTTGACACACGCCTTGGCCGATTGCATCGGCTTTGCGGTGGGAGACCGCACACACACGCTGTGAGTTTGGCGCTAGCGGGCAGTGCCAGAGTGGGCGGCTTGGGCAATCTGAATGCAGGCCCGGACCCGTTGTGCATCGCCAATCTCAGCTGCCAGGGTGAGGATCAAACGGTGGTTGAGGGCCTGGCTTTGGGCGGGAGTGAGGCCTTGGTGGGCGTCCAAGATCAGCTCGAAGATGTCGTCGGCTGTGGCTGGTGTGAGGGGCTGGGCTGGAGCGCTGCTTGAGTTCATGCGGCGCCTCCGAGCGCAGCGTCTAGGGCGTGTGAGAGGCTTTTGGCATTGGCGCTGGTAGCCGCGCAATAGAGGTCTGGGCGGATCAGCGCCCATTGAATTCGCGCTCCTGAACTGCCGCCACAAGCGCGGTGCAGCGGCTCGCTCGCATCGGCTTCTTTCACGATTTCCTTCACTCTCGCGTTCGCGCTCACCTGTACGCAGCGAAGCGGATGCTTGCGGGTCAGCGCGATCAACGTGCGGGCTTGAGACGCGTTCAGCTTTCCAAACCAAAGCACCAGCAGATTCGCACCCGCCCATTGCACCAGCTCGATCAACTCGCCAGGCCTGCCATCGGCCCATCGCAGCGCCACGTTCTGCACGGGCTGCGCACCATTCGGCGCTGAGGCATGCGGCGGGTACA
>JAAFHN010000552.1 GCA_013298415.1 Comamonadaceae bacterium | reverse complement strand
CTGGCCCGAACGCATCGCGGCGCGCGCCTTCCAGCCGAGCAAATCGTCGCTCAGATGCTCGTTTTGCGCGGTGGCGAATCGTTTGTGGGCATCGGGGTCGAGCCGCAAGTTGGTTTGCTTACCCACCACGCCCCAGGCATAGCTGCGCTGCTCGTTACTGAGCTGTTCGTCGATTTTGTCGAGCTGCGTGGCTGCGGCTTCCACATCGTTTGCCGCCAAGCGGATCACGGCCAATACGGCCAGCTCTTTGCTGCTGCGGCTGGTGCCCAGGCCCGCTTTCAAGAATTTCGCGGGCGCATTGAATGCCTCACCCACGCGTGCTGCGGCATCCGGCGACACGATTTCCACGGCCCGCGTGGCCGCGCGAGGGCGGTTGGCTTCCACACTCACACGGGCTTCCAGCCAAATGTCTTCGCTTTTGAGCTTTTTGGCCTCGTACAAGCGGTCTGCGGCGTAGGTGCAGCCGTCGTCTGCATCGCGAATGGATAGCCAATTGCGCTTCACTTCTTCGGCCACGTCTGCGCCCGTTTTCAGGTGCGCAATCGCAGCGGCGTAGCAGGCCACTTCGCGGTCGTCGCGCATGCGAAATTTGGCGTATTCGGCTTCAAAGTTCGCCCAATCGCGCCGCTGGCCAAGCAGCAGCAGCCAGTCGTTGCGCAGTCGGTCTTCGGCGTAGGTGCCTTGGTGCTGAGTGAGGAACTGTTGAATTTCCGCCGGCTGCGCTTCAGAAAGCCGTGCCTTCATCTCCCAGTAAGCGGCCCAGCTTTCCAGCATGTGGCCGCGCGTGCGGGGCAGCAGCTGGGCCAAGGCTTTGGTGTCGCCGCGCTTGAAGGCGGCGGCCATGTCGAGCACCGCCGCATCAGCAGCTGGCGTGGCCTGCGCCAAGGTGCAGGCCAGGGCCGATGCCGCACATGCCAAAATCAATCGCAATTTCATGCCTTCATTATCCGACTCGACTTCCCATGCCCGCTGATCTCCAAGCCCAAAAGAAGGCCATGCGTGCAGCTTTGATCGCGCGGCGCGAGGCCATGCCGGATCGGCTAGCGCGCAACGAAGCCTTGCAGCGCGTGATGCGCGTGTGGCTTTTGGAGCGGCCCGATACTGTGATTGGCGCGTATTGGCCGATCAAGGGCGAGTTTGACCCGCTGCCCGCGCTCTACCGCTGGAAGGAAGCCGAAACTTCAGCCATCGACGGCAAGCACCGCCGCCTGGGCCTGCCCGTGGTGGACAAAATTCACAAAACGCTCACCTTCCACGCCTGGTATCCGGGCTGCGACATGGAGCCCGATGCTTACGGCATTCCCAAGCCCAAAGACACCGAAGTGATCGTGCCCACCCTGCTGTTTGTGCCCTGCGTGGGCTACGGCATCGGCGGCTATCGTTTGGGCTACGGTGGTGGCTTTTACGACCGCACCCTCGCCACGCTATCGCCCAAGCCCTTCACCGTGGGCCTGGGCTACACCAGCGGCTTCGTGGACGACTTCGAGCCCGAATCCCACGACCAGCCGCTGGACGCCATCCTGAACGACAACGGCGTGGTGTGGCCGGTGTGAGGGCTCGCTGTGGCGCTTGAAGCGCCATTTCTATGCAAAATCGCCCGGTTGCCCCAGTGAAACAAGCATACATCGCTATGTTTTTTGAATCGCTTTTGGGTTTCTTCATTCACGCGCAATAGGCCCGAGCTGCTGCGAAGCGACGACGGTATCTGACCCCTTGCTGCAGGGCACTCCAGAACGCTGGACACAATCAAGAATCTATGACCACCTTGGCTTGCGTGTCAATGCGAAAGCCGTACTTTTTGAACCGGCGTTTATGCTCTTGTTCAATTTCCACAAAGTTCGACACCCTCCGGTTACAGACGTGCGCCTTCTTCTTGGTGAACTGCTTCAGCTGATTCGCATGGTGCTCTATCAAGAAGCGGATCGTGGACTCCAATTGATCAAAGCCATGTGTTCGCCAGTCGCCTCTGCCTTTCCGGTCTTTCAGCTCCAGCAAAAAGAGTGACCTGGCCGTGGTCAGCATGGCGTCGCAGCGTCCACGCCCGCGCTCCGCACTACTTTCAATCACGCATCCGTCAACGGCCGTAAAGGTCACGGCAGTTTGCGTGACATTCCTCACTTCCGCAATCCACTTTTGCGCGGCATTCTCCGGATTTGTGTCGACGTATGCCATTTGCCCAGGGCGGTCGTCACGAACGCCAAACGCTTCTTGTGTGTAGGGCCCGCTTTGGCACCGTGTGTCGAAGAAGTCCATGGTTCAGATCGACTCTTCCAAATCAAGCAGCCGGTCGAAGAGATCGTTACCTTTGCGCAGATACCCATTGAGCGCATTGGCATCAGACGGAATACCTTCAAAAGCTGGCAATTCCGTCACGCTGCCGTCTGTCTCGCTCAATTCGTAAATGGCCAAGTCGGCAGGTGCCACCATAGCGTCTGGAGGCACTATTTGGGCAAGGTTTGGCAACAAATCCGCGCGCCCTTGCTCTTGCAATTTCGTGTGCAACTGGTGCGCCTGAACAGCCAAGCCGAGGTAGCCGACGATGTAGGGGCTGTGGGTGGTCATGACC
>JAAFHN010000098.1 GCA_013298415.1 Comamonadaceae bacterium | reverse complement strand
ACTGCAAACGGCAGCCCTCGCCCCGCCTCTTGGGCGCTGCGCGTGATCCGCATCGTAGACAGCAGCACAGCCTCGCCCCGAGCCGCCAATGAAGCGCTCGCAGGTCGCCTGCGCCTCTCAGGCCGCGCCTGCGACGTTCGCGCCGAGCTGGAGCGCATGGCCGCGTAGGGGCAAGACTGAGAGGGGTTCAGGAGGCAAGCAACCGCTCCGCCGCCTGAACCCCTCATCTCCTGTGAAATCGGCTGTCAGGCCTCGAAAGCTCAGCCCGCGCCCACCAGGTAGTCGCCCTTGCCCAGCTCCACGCCACCTGCGCGCAGCAGCGCATAGGTGGTCGTCACGTGGAAAAACACATTGGGCAGCACCCAGTGCTTCAAGTAAGCCTCGCCCTTCATGGTGCGGGTGGCGTCTTTGCCCACGGGAAAGGTGATTTCCTTCTCTTCGGTGCCGTCCACTTTGTCGGCGGGCACGGAATCGATGTAGGCAATCGTTTTGGCGATCCGCTCTTTGAGCTGGGCGATGGTGCTCTCCGTGTCGTCGAATTTGGGCGCTTCCACACCCGAAATCCGCATCAAGCCGTTTTTCGCGGCGTCGCAAGCAATCAGCACCTGGCGAGTGAAGGGCAGCATGTCTGGCGCAAGTCGCGCCACCATGAAGTTGTTCACGTCAAACTTCTTCGCCGCCGCATGGGCTTCGGCGCGGTCCAAAAAATGGCTCAGGTTGCTGAGCATGCGCTTGAACACTGGCACGCTGGCCGAGTACATTGAAATCGTCATGGAAGTCCTCGTTGGGTTGGGCGCGAATTCGGGTGAATCCGCAAAAACGCCAATCAAGCATAAGCCCTCGGCGACAAACCTGCATGCACAATGCCGAGCTATGAATATTGTGATCTTGGACGACTATCAAGACGCCGTGCGCAAGCTGTCGTGCGCCAGCAAACTCGATGGCTACAACGCCAAGGTTTTCACCAACACCATCAAGGGCGTGGGCCAGCTTGCCGTGCGCCTGCGCGATGCCGATGTGCTCGTGCTCATCCGTGAGCGCACCCACATCACCCGCTTGTTGATCGAAAAGCTCCCGCGCTTGAAGCTGATCGCCCAAACCGGCAAAGTGGGAAACCACATCGATGTACAGGCTTGCACCGAGCGCGGCATCGCCGTCGCAGAAGGCGTTGGCTCACCCGTTGCGCCAGCCGAGCTGGCCTGGGCGCTTGTGATGGCGGCGATCCGCCGCCTGCCGCAATACATCGGCAATTTGAAGCACGGCGCTTGGCAGCAGTCTGGGCTGAAGGCGGCGGGCATGCCTGCCAATTTCGGGCTGGGCCAAACCCTGCAAGGCAAAACCTTAGGCATCTGGGGTTTCGGCAAGATCGGCCAAATGGTGGCCGGCTACGGCAAAGCATTCGGGATGCGCGTGCTCATCTGGGGTCGCGAGGCGAGCCTGGCTCGCGCCAAAGAAATGGGCTACGAAGCCGCAGAGAGCAAAGCCCAATTCCTCGATCAGGTCGATGTGATGAGCGTGCACCTGCGCCTCAATGACGACACCCGCCACCTCATCAAGCTCGACGACCTGAGCCTCATGAAGCCCACGGCACTCTTGGTGAACACCTCACGAGCGGAGCTTTTTGAGACCGATGCCCTGATCGCAGCACTCAATCGCGGCCGCCCCGGCATGGCCGCCGTGGACGTGTTTGAAAGCGAGCCCATCTTGCAAGGCCACGCCCTGCTCCGCTTAGAAAACTGCATCTGCACCCCCCACATCGGCTACGTGGAGCAAAACAGCTACGAGCTCTACTTCGGCGCCGCGTTTGACAACGTGATCAACTTCGTCAAAGGCCAGCCCACCAACATCGTGAACCCCGGGGCGCTCCAAGTGCGCCGGTAGGCTTCCTGCAAGTCGCTACTGAATACGTAGCGTCGAAGCATTTGGGTACCTGGACAGAGATCACAAAAGACCGAGCAAATGGCGCGCACGACCCTGGCATTTTTCAGCCGAGTAGAGCGCCACCACTCACAAAAACCTCATGCCCTTTTTGAGCGCCTTGCGCACGAAGCCTGGCACTTCGCCTGCGGCAAAAAGCGCTGTCGCCAGCGAAAACGGGGCGCGCACCACGGCTTTTTCGTGGCTGAATGCTTTGAAGCCGTAGATGCCGTGCGCGTGGCCGATGCCGGAATTGTTAAGGCCGCCGAATGGCAGCTTGGCATGCATGAAGTGCACCAGCGCGTGGTTCACGCACGCGCCGCCTGATGCCGTTTGTTGCAGCACCTGATCGATGTTGCTCTGGGTGCGGCTGTAGATGTAGAGCGCGAGCGGGTTGGGCGCGGCGTTGATGCGGGCGATCACGGCATCCAAGTCGGTGTAGCCGATCACGGGCAGCACGGGGCCGAAGATTTCTTCCTCCATCAGCCGCGAAGGCTCGTCGCCCACATCCAGCAAGGTGGGGGCGATGAAATTGTCGTCCGCAGCCACGCCGCCGCCAGTGAGCAACTTGGCACCCTTGGCCTGAGCGTCTTCCATCAGCGCGTGGATGCGCTGGGTGTGCCGGGCGTTGACGACGTGCGCCAAGTGTGGGCTGCCTTGCTGCTCGGCCAGCGTCTTGCCGTATGCCTTTTCGATGATGCGGATGCAAGCATCCACAAACTGCTGCTTCACACTTTGATGCACGAACACATGGTCAGGCGCGATGCAGGTTTGGCCGGCGTTGGCAAACTTGGCCCACATCACGTTTTGCGTCGCTTGGCTGATGTCGGCGCTCGCGTCAACGATCGTGGGGCTCTTGCCGCCGAGCTCAAGCGTCACGCTGGCCAGATGTTTGGCCGCAGCCGCCATTACTTGCTTGCCAATCGCGGGGCTGCCCGTGAAAAAGATGTGATTGAACGGCAACTCAAGCAAAGCCTGCGCCACGTCGGCCTGGCCTTCGAAGATGGCCACTTCGTCGTCGCTGAAGGTCTCGCGGATGATCTTGCACATCAAGGCCGACATGTGCGGCGTCATCTCTGAGGGCTTCACCATCACCGTGTTGCCCGCCCCAATCGCGGAGATCAGCGGCCCAAAGGTCAGGTTAAGCGGGTAGTTCCAAGGCGAAATGATCAAGCAGCGCCCACGCGGCATGAATTGCACGTGGCTATTGGTGCCAGCAGTCAGCAGCGTTGGCCAAACGCGCTTGGGCTTCATCCACTTCTTCACGTGGCGGATGTTGTCGTTGGCCTCCGCACACACCGGCAGCAGCTCGGCCAAATCCACCTCGCCAGGTGGCTTTTTGAAGTCGGCATAGGCGGCTTCGTACCAAGCCTCGGTGTGCGCAAGCACGGCATCGCGCAGCTTTTTGATCTTGGCGATCCGCTCAGCCGCCGTGGAGCTGCGCAGCCGCACAGAAGTGGACAGTTGGCGCTCAAACACATCTTGAATCTGTCCCGTCAGCGGGAGTGTCACGTGGGGATTTGTCGTCATGGATGCAGTTGAGGAAAACGGCGCAGGGAATTGGCGACACGGCAGCATGCCGTGGGTCGAGCAAGGTCGCGCATTGTGAACGAGTCGCGCTACACGTGGGTTGCCTCGTCACTCGTCTTCTCGGTACTCGAAGGCTTGCTGCGAGCACGCGCGGGCCTGCCCCGACACTTACCAGGCGGCACTTACCAGGCAGCGCTCACTTCGGGCAGACGATTTGGGTGTAGCGCATGAGATCCGCTTGTGAGAGGCTCCCTGTGCCCGCTGGATTGTTGAAGTTTTGGGAGCCTAGCTTCACGGTGACTTGCTGGTAAGCAGCGAGGTTGGCGACGACCGAGCCGTTTTGTGCATGCACGATGTGCGGCGCGACAAAGCGAACGGCGTAGCGCATCGGTTCGTTCGACTGGTTTTGGATCTGCAGAAAATAGTCCGCCGTTGAGCGCGAGCCGTTGGATTGCACGTTCTGATAAAAAGCGTTGGCAGCAAGCTTGCCCTCGCAATACCGCGCCATCTGGGCGTGGGCCGAAGTTGCGAAGGCTGCCGCAAAAACCAACATGATGGCAACAAGCCAGGCCTGGGCCGATGCAGCGCCAGAGCGCGCATAAGCGCCAAGGTCGGTGTGCTCAGGTGCGCGGGTCAGCAGTTTCATGGAATCGGCCTACTTAGGTTCGGGATGCGTCAACGCTTCAGTGTGCAAGCCGAGCACTGAGGTGTCAAGCGCCACACTCGGATTGACGGTGAGCCGCCCGCGCTTGAACTTCATCTGAACGAGCACTTGGGCACAGGGCGCGCCCTCAACGAAGAGGATGTGCTCGAAGCAAGCGGACTTCTCGTCAGCGCAAGCAATCCGCGTTTTCACTTCCACACGGCTGAACATCCCAATGGGGGCCAAAAACTTCGCTTGCTGGCTCAGGTTGACAAACCCGGTGCGTGATTTCCACAGCGAAAAGAATCGGCCAATTTTGACGAGGTAGTCAATCTGCGCGGCTTCGGCGAATTGGAAAACTTTGTCGCTTTTGAGTTTTCGCAGCCCGCAGTCAAAGGGACTGGCGAGAAGCCAGAGGCTGGTGGTGCCATTCACTGCGCTGCCGCCGCGCATGGGCCAAGCTCGCAAAAACGCCCAGAGGTTTCGCAGCAATCCAGACATTCATCTGCCTTCAGAAGGGACAAAGTGGCGCACAAAAACAAAATCCGCCGAGGCAGAACTGCCTGGGCGGATTTGTGAGATTGGTAGGCGCAATTGGACTCGAACCAACGACCCCCACCATGTCAAGGTGGTGCTCTAACCAGCTGAGCTATGCGCCTGTCGTCAGCCCATGATTATAGCTGGGGCTTTCGGGTCGAAATCAGGAGTAAGAAGATGCCACATCAGCGGCAGTCACCGACAACACGCACTGATCGCGCAACTCGCCTTTCTCATCGCGCTCCCAGGCGCGCAATCTGCCTTCGATTTGCATGCTGATGGCCTGCGCGAAGCGGATCGATGGGGCGTTGTCCACATCGGTGATCGCATGCACGCGCTGCACGCCGAGTGCGAACGCGAGCGAGACCGCAGCACTTGCGGCCTCTCTCAGCAAGCCCTGCCCCTGCGTGCGCACATCGGCCATGTAGCCAATTTCGCAACGCGGCGCATCAAAATCCCAGGTGTGCAAATCGATGCGGCCCACATAGGGCCCGCAGGCATAGGCCGCTTCAGGGTCTTGGTCTGGCGCGCAAGCAAACACGTTGTAGATCAGCTCAGTGCCGAGCTCCATCGACGCGATCTCGCTGTGTACGCTGCGAGTCGCCCGAGCTTCTTCCGCGCTCAAGCGCCACCAGGCTACAAAGTGCAAGGCATCGGCGTTCGCCGCCGCCCAAGCCATGCGCACGGGCACTTGATCGAGGTGCGGGGCCTTGAGCACGGTGCGCGGCGTGCGCAAGATGCGCGGCGCGCGGGAGAGGTCTTCTGGCTTCGAGACGGCCTTCATGTTCTGTTCCTTGTCATCATTTGCGCCGCACCCCGAGCACGCCGCTCACGCCCTTCACGGACTCAAAGACGCGCTGTAGCTTGTGGCTGTCGGCCACTTCCACCGTGAACAGCATCCAAGCCACGCTGGCACCCTGCTCCCGCACACTCTGCGTTTGCACGCCGATCACATTGAATTTTTCTCGGGCAAACACTTCCGAGATGTCGCGCAGCAAACCTTGCCGATCTTGCGCGCGCACGCTCACATCCACCGGGTACACCGCCGCTTGCGATACACCCCAGGTGACCTCCACCACGCGCTCGGGCGCACGGCGCACCAGCTCCACAAAGCTCGCGCAGCCTTCGCGGTGGATGCTCACGCCCTTGCCGCGTGTCACAAAGCCCGAAATCACATCTGGCGGCGCGGGTTTGCAGCATTTGGCAAGCTGGGTGAGCAAAGAGCCGACGCCAACGACCAACACGCCCGACTTTTGAGCGTTTTTGCTGCTCTGTCCAGGTGTTTTCTTATTCTTTTGCTCTGTTTTATGTAGCAAATACGCGTCGGCATCGAGTGCCTGCGCCGGTGGTGAAAAGTGGTTTTCAATCGCTCTGGGCGAGAGTTCGTCTTTGCCCAAGGCTTCGCACAGCGCATCGGTGGTTTTGAAAGCCAAGGCCAGCGCCAAATCTTCCAAGTTCGCAGCGGTTTTTCCCACACGCTGCAAGGTTTTGTCGAGCAGCTCGCGGCCTCGGGCAATTGTTTCGCTCGCCTGCACCGCATTGAACCAAGCCCGCACTTTCGATTTGGCGCGCGAGCTGGCCAAAAAGCCAAGCTCAGGGTTCAACCAATCGCGGGAAGGCCCGCCTTCTTTGGCTGAAATGATCTCCACCGTTTGCCCGTTCGCAAGCGGTGTGGTCAGCGGCAAAAGCGCGCCGCCTACGCGAGCGCCCCGACAGCGGTGGCCCAAATCGGTGTGCACAGCGTAGGCAAAGTCAATCGCAGTCGCACCTTGCGGCAGCTCCACCACCGCCGCATCGGGCGTGAGCACGTAGATGCGGTCGCTCATCGCCTCGGTGTGGAGAGCCGCGCCTTGTGCATCGTGGGTCAGCTCGCGCTCCCAAGCGAGCAATTGGCGAAGCACAGCGAGCTTTGCGTCGTAACTGCCGGGCGCTGTAGAAGCGCTCACGCCCGCATAGCCTTTCGCGCCCGCCTCTTTGTAAGCCCAGTGCGCTGCTACGCCGTGCTCGGCATGTTCGTGCATGGTTTGCGTGCGGATTTGAATTTCCACCGGGCGGCTTTTGCCCGCATCAGACGTGTCGAGCACCACGGTGTGCAGCGACTGGTAGCCGTTGGGTTTGGGCTTGGCGATGTAGTCGTCAAATTCAGAGGCCACGGGCGAAAACTGGGCGTGCACCCAGGCCAACGCCGCGTAGCAGTCCGCAGGCTCCGGCACGATCACGCGCACGGCCCGCACGTCAAACACCTTCGCAAAATCAAGCGCCTTGCCGCGCATTTTCTTCACGATGCTGTAGATGTGCTTGGGCCTGCCTTGCACCGTGGCGCGCACGCCGTTGGCCTCTAGGCCTGCGGTCAAACGCTCGCGCAGCCCCGCCATGTAGCTTTCGCGGTCGGTACGCTTTTCGTCGAGCTGCTTGGCGATGCCAAAGTAAGTCTCAGGCTCAAGAAAGCGAAACGCCAGATCTTCCAGTTCCCACTTGATTTGCCAGATCCCTAAGCGATTGGCCAGCGGCGCAAACACCGCCAAGGTTTCGCGGGCCACAGGTGGCGGCGCGCTGAGCTTTGCAGCCGCGTAGTAGCGCAGGCTTTGCAAGCGCGAGGCCAAGCGCAGCAGCACCACGCGCAAGTCTTTGCTGAAGGCCAGAAGCATTTTGCGCACCACTTCGGTTTGCGTGGCTGGGTCGTCCAAGATCTGGGCTTTGGCGCTCGCGGCTCGGCTTTGCGCCTGCACTTGCACAAGCCGATTCGTTTCAATCGCAAGCTTGGCGTGGCCTTCGCCAAAGGCTTTGGCAATCACGTCTTGCGGTTTTTGCAAGTGGTTGGCGGCGTAGATCAAGTAGCTGGCCGCTTGCATGGCCAAACTGGCCCCCATGTCGGCCAAGATTTGTGCCACGGCCTGGGCATGGGCAAAGCTGTCTTCACCCGTCTCAAGGGCCTCACCCGCGATCAGCGGCTGCGCAAAGGCACGAGCGCGGTCGAGCGTGGCTTGCGGGCTTTCGCCGCTGGCTTGCAGCAGGCCAGGTGTGTCGTTCGTTGCGGCAACCAGTGGCGAGAGGTTTTGGGCTTCAGTGCTGGCGATCACGGTGCATCCAAAAACCCGCGCACCCATGCACGCTGATCGGCTGCAACGAGCGTGGGTGCGTGGCCCACGCCGGGCACTTCGACGATCTGCGCCTTAGGGCCGCGCACAGCCATTTGGGCTGCGGTCTCAGGGCTGAGCAAATCGGAGCTTTGGCCGCGCAAAACGAGGGTTCTGGCGCTGATCGCGTCAAACAAGCTCCAGAGCGCCGCCGTGCCCTGACGGGTGCTTTCTTCGGTGGCCAGGCGAAAAGCGCTGGCAAGGGCTGGGTCGTAATGCAGCACCACGCCGCCTTCTGGATGGGCTTTCACCATCGGTTTGCTGAGTTCAAGCCAGGCTTCATCGCTGTGTGGGCCAAAGCTCGCGCTCAGGATGCGCATGGCCGCAGCGGCTCGGGCCACGTCTGCAAAGCGCATCTGCTTGCCCAGGTAACTGCCAATGCGCTCAATCGCTGCCCACTGCAATTCGGGGCCTACATCATTCAGCACAAGACGGCGGATTGGGAAGGCT
>JAAFHN010000482.1 GCA_013298415.1 Comamonadaceae bacterium | reverse complement strand
AAGGTTGCGCATCGCAGCCGCTGCTGGAAGCCCACTGCCAGCCGCCGTTGTTGGCACTCAAATCAAAGTCGATCAGCTTCTCAGCAAAGTAGCGCTCGCCCCAGCGCCAATCGATGCCAAGGTCTTTTGTGAGGAAGCTCGCCACGATCATGCGCAAACGGTTGTGCATGTAGCCGGTTTGGTTGATCTGCGCCATGGCGGCGTCCACGATGGGGTAGCCGGTGCGGCCCTCGCACCAGGCCGCAAAAAGCGCGTCGGCACGCTTGCCCTTTTCCCAGGCGATGCGGTCGTAGGCGGCTTTGAAGTTGCGGGTTGCGGCATGCGGAAAGTTCGCCAAGATCTGCGCATAAAAATCGCGCCAAATCAGCTCGCTCAGCCACACGCTGGCACCTTCTTCACCGCGCTGCGCGGCAGGCCAAGCCGCGCGCACCAGCTCTCGAATGCTCACGGTGCCGAAGCGCAAATGCACACCCAGATAACTCGGGCCTTTGATCGCCGGGAAGTTTCGCGCCAAACCGTAATCCGCCATGCGCGGCAAAAAGTCTTTCAGCAGTGCCGCGCCGCCGCTTGCGCCAGTTTTGATGCCGAGATCGTGCAAGTTCGTTGGCTCAAAGCCCACGTCAGCAAGGCTTGGGATCGCATCTGTCGCAGGCTTTGCGAGCTGGCCCTGCTTGGGCTCAATCACGCGCTCTGCGAAATCGCTAGCCGAAAGCTTCTTCAACCACGCATTTTTGTAAGGTGTGAACACTGAGAACGGTTGCCCAGCTTGGGTAAGCACTTCGCGCCGCTCGAACACCACATGGTCTTTGTGCGTGAAAAGCGCGCAGCCCAAGGCACTCAAGCTGCCACGCACAGCCGCATCGCGTGAAATGGCATAGGGCTCGTCGTCGTGGTTGGCAAACACAGCTTGCGCGCCAAAGGCTTTGGCGAGCTTAGGGATGGCCTGCGCCGCATCGGCATGCAGCAAGCACAGGCCGCCGCCGTGTCTGCGTAAATGGGAATCGAGCTCCCTCACGCTTTCCAAAATGAACTCCACCCGCCGATCCGCGCGGGGCAAGTCAGCCAAGATGGTGCGATCAAACACAAACACGCAGAGCACGCTTTTGCACTGCACGAGCGCTCGGTGCAGCGCGGTGTGGTCATGCAGGCGCAAATCGCGGCGAAACCAAACAAGGCCTTTGTCAAACTGCATGGAAAACCGTCATGGGTGCGTGCCAACTAAAATCGAGAGATGACTGAGGATTCTGCGCAAATCAACCTCACCCACCATTTTTTGATCGCAATGCCCTCTTTGCGCGATGAGGCATTTGAGCGCAGTGTGGTCTATCTCTGCGACCACAGCGAAAACGGTGCCATGGGCATCGTCATCAACAAGCCCTCTGACATCTCCTTGAGCGAGCTTTTTGACAAGGTCGATTTGCCTCATCCCAAAGCTTCGCTCGCGCAAAGCCCGGTGTTTCAAGGCGGCCCCGTACACATGGACCGAGGCTTTGTGCTGCACACGCCCGTGCGTGCGCTGGGCGAGGATGAAAACGCGGCCGTCTACGCCAGCACCATGGTGGTGCCCGGCGGCTTGGAAGTCACCACCTCCCGCGACGTACTTGAAGCCCTGTCCCAAGGCAGTGGCCCGGAGCAGGTGCTGATCTCACTCGGCTATGCCTCTTGGGGCGGCGGGCAGTTGGAAGGCGAGCTCAGCGAAAACGCCTGGCTCACGGTCGAGGCAGAGCCACAAGTGATTTTCAGTACGCCGATAGACCAGCGCTACGCCAAGGCGCTCAAGCTCTTGGGCGTGGACGAGTGGGCGCTGAGTGCCGTGGGCGCGCGGGCATGAGCACAGCGCCTGCCCCTCAGCGTGTGCTGGCCTTTGACTTTGGCTTGCAGCGCGTGGGGCTCGCGGTGGGCAACGCGCTCACGCAAAGCGCCGAAGCTTTGCGCACTTTGCACGCGAGCGGCGATGCGCGCTGGCCGCTGATCGCAGCTGCGCTCAAAGAATGGCAGCCCGATGCACTGGTGGTGGGCGTGCCACGCCACCCCGATGGGGCCGATCACGAGATGACGGCGCGCTGCCAAAAATTCGCCCGCCAACTGCATGGCCGCTTTGGTTTACCCGTGCATGAAGTAGATGAGCGCTACACCAGCGTGGAAGCCGAGGCCAGCGGAGCCAAAGACATTGATGCCGAAGCCGCGCGACTGATCGCAGCGCAATACCTTTCTTCCCTTCCTTGAAAGCATCCCTTGGGACTTGCCCTCAACGCCAACCACCTCTACGAATCGCTCAGATACGACTTGCAGCAACGCATCAAGCCGGGCGAGCAACTGATCGGCATTGCCTCGGGCGGCGCATGGCTCGCCGAAGCCTTGGCGCGCGACCTGAAGCTGCCTTCGCACGGCGTGATTTCATCAGCTTTGCACAGAGATGATTTCTCCAAGCGCGGCATGGCCAGCAGCATGCCCACATCGCTGCCCTTTGAGATCAATGGCGCGCACCTCTGGCTGATCGACGACGTGCTCTACACGGGCCGCACGATTCGGGCTGTGCTCAACGAGCTCTTTGACCACGGCAGACCCGCCAGCGTGAGGCTCGCAGTGCTCGTGGATCGTGGCGGGCGCGAGTTGCCGATGGCTGCCGAGCTGGCTGCGGCGCGCATCCAGCTGCCTGCCCATCAAAGCCTGTCGCTCGCCCAAGCGCCTGGCGGTGGCTTTGTGTTTCAGCTGAAGGAGTAAGGCGGCATGCTCAGCAAACGCAACCCGCAGCTCAACGCCAACGGCGAGCTGATCCACTTGCTCAGCATCGAGGGTTTGAGCAAGGCGCTGATCACTCAGATTTTGGACACCGCCAGCAACTTTGTGAGCGTGAACGACCGCGAAGTGAAAAAGGTGCCGCT
>JAAFHN010000407.1 GCA_013298415.1 Comamonadaceae bacterium | reverse complement strand
GAGATTCACCTACCAAGTGCGCCTCAACACGGCGGGCCAGTTCGTGTTGCCAGGCACAGAATTTCAAGCCATGTACGACAGCACCATCAACGCGACGCTGCCGCAGCAGACGCTGGTGGTGTTGCCTTGATGCTATTTTTTATGTAGCGTTAGATGCAATGAATGCGTTGACAGAGGTGCATTTTTCCCTGATTCGGACCATGCCTCAGATAGAAACCCGTTCGCCCTGAGCTTGGTCGTTGGGCATCGCCAGGGGCTTCGACAGGCTCAGCCCGAACGGACGGGTTGGCGCCCCGAGGTATGGTCCTTATCAGACATTTCTCCTCATTTTTCGGCTGTAAAGCCCGTCGGATGCCCCCAAGCCCCCCGCGTTGGCACCCAGGGACGGCCAAAAGTCGATCAGTCGCCTGAAGTATCTATCAATAATTTACCAACAACAAATCATTTTTTTCATTAAAATCAGATATTTACCGAATTAGTATCTATCAGTGAATCCATCACCCACTGACCCCCAAACCGCCGCCATCGCCCTGCTCTCGCGCGGAGAGCCGCTCACCGCTGCGCAAATCGGCGCTGCGCTGCGATGCAGCCAAGCCACCGTGTCGGGCATCGTCGCGGGATTGGGAGCGAGGGTGCATCGCTTGGGCGCAGCGCGCAGCACGCGCTACGCCCTCACCCAAGACATCATGGGTTTAGCCGCCGTGCAACCCCTCACGTGGACCGACGCGAGCGGCCGCATGGAAGAGTTGGGCACCCTGGCACACCTTGCTGGCGGACGAGTGACCGTCAAACTCGGCAAACGAGATTGGGTGTGCGCGCCAGGGCAGCTGCCCTGGTTCTTAACGCCGCTGCGGCCCCAGGGCTTTTTGGGCCGCGCTTACGGCGCGCTGCGGCCTGACTTTCCCAGCGATCCCGATGCCTGGACGCTGCAGCAAGTGCTCTTCATTGCCGCGCTGTACCAGGGCGATCCACCGGGGGCGATCAGCCTGGGCGAGATCAAGGGGCGTTTGGTAGATGGTTTGGTGGATGAAGTCAGCGTCGATCTTCCGGAGCGGTTGGCGCAATACGACCAACGAGCCAAGGCCGTGGGCCAGGGCCTGCCTGCGGGCTCGAGTGCGGGCGGCGAGCAGCCTAAGTTTCTAGCCGGATTTGCCAGTGAAACGGCGGCTGAAGCTTGGCAACACAGCATCGTCAAGTTCAGCCCGCCCTTGCCCACACCCTTCGGCAAACGCTGGAGAGCGCTGCTGATGCTGGAAGCGCTCGCCTTGCAAGTGCTCAGCGAGCACGGCATCGCAGCTGCCCAAGCGCAGGCCGTGCAAAGCAGCCAACGCTGCTACTTGGAATCCCTGCGCTTTGATCGCGTCGGCCACCATGGCAAGCGCCACGTGGTGAGCATCGAGGCGCTGCACAAGGAATTTGTAGCCACACCACGAAGGCACTGGGTAGCCACCGCCGAGGCCCTCGCTGCCCAGGGCTTGATCGAAAAACGCGATCTGCACACCATCGCCAGCGTCTATGCCTTCGGCCAGTTGATCGGCAACACCGACATGCACTTTGGCAATTTAGGCTTCTTCGCAGACAGCATCGAAAAGCCCAAATTCCAGCTCGCCCCCATCTACGACATGCTGCCCATGATGTGGCGGCCCAACGTGCACGCCGGTGACTTCAACGACGACCCGGTGCGCGAGCAGCCCTTGCCGATTGCCCACCCCCAAGCCTGCGAGCAGGCGCGAGACTGGGCGATCACGTTTTGGCAGCGCGCCGCCGAGCTTGACATCAGCCCCGGCTTGCAAGCAGCATGCGCCGAGAGCGCGAAGCGGGTTGCAGCGCGCTTTGCGCGTTGAGGTCACTTTGTTTTTCATAGCACCACATGCAACAAATACTGAGACAGCGGTGCTAAATCGCTTCAAAAATGCCTTCGCGGGCACGGTTTTGACGCTGTTGAGCGCCGCCGCCTGCGCCCTGCCGAGCTTTGAAGAGTTCAAAGCAGGCCACCAGGCGAGTGACGCGCAATTGCTGAGCCGGGAAGGGGCGGTGATTGCCAGCCAGCGGGCGAACTTGCGGATTCAGCGCTTGGCTTGGGTGGCGCTGGCGGATGTGTCGCCCACACTTGCGCAGGCGGTGATGGTGGCTGAGGACAAGCGCTTTGCAGAGCATGCGGGGGTGGATTGGCAGGCGGCGGGGGCTGCGCTGTGGAGCAATTTGCAAGGCGATGGCACCACACGCGGGGCCAGCTCGATCAGCATGCAGCTGGCGGGCTTGCTGGATCACGATGCCGTGCGCAGCGGCCAGCGCAGCGTGGCTGAGAAGGCCAGCCAAACGGCGCAGGCGCTGTGGCTTGAGCAGCGCTGGAGCAAGGCGCAAATTTTGGAGGCGTATCTGAACCGCGTGGACTTTCGCGGCGATTTGCGCGGCGTGGGCGCGGCGAGCGCGGCGCTCTTCGGCAAGGCCCCGCATGGGCTCAACAAGACGGACGCCGCCACGCTCGCAGCCCTCTTGCGCGGCCCGAACGCTGCGCCCGCCACAGTCGCCCAGCGCGCATGCGGCATCTTGCGCCACACGCGGCCCAATCAGCCCTGCGACGCGGCAAGCATTGCAGCGAGCGTGCAACGTAAGCCCTCCGCGCCAACCACGGACTCCACAGGCGCAATTGCGCTGGCCGCCACCGCCGCCGCCACCCGCAGCAAGGCCGCGCCCGGAGCGCAACTGCCCAGCAGCTTGAGCGCGCCGATCCAGGCCGCTGCGGTGGCTGCGCTGCGCGAGCAAGTGCTGGCGCTCAGCCAACAGGGCCTGAGCGACGCAGCCGCCGTGGTGCTGCACAACCGCACGGGCGACGTGCTGGCCTATGCAGGCTCTGCCGGGCCGCTGGCAAGTGCCGAGCATGTGGATGCCGCCGCAGCGCGCCGCCAAGCGGGCAGCACCTTGAAACCCCTGCTCTACGCCCGGCTCATGGATCGCGGCTTGCTGCACGCAGCCACCGTGCTCGAAGACTCGCCGCTGGCTGTTGCCACCCAAGCCGGGAGCTACATCCCGCGCAACTACAACGAGCGCCACATCGGCCCCGTGAGCGTGCGCAAGGCGCTTGCCGCCTCGCTGAACATCCCAGCCGTGCGCGCCATTCAGCTCGGCGGCGTGGAGGACTTTGCCCACAACCTGCAAGCCAATGGCATCACGCTTTTGCAGCCCGCTGAAGTGATTGGCGAAGCGCTCGCCTTGGGCGCGGCAGACGTGCGCCTGATTGACCTCACAAACGCTTACCGGACGCTTGCCAACGGCGGCAGCTTCAGCCCGGTGCGCTTTGCTTCGTCAAACACGGCCCTGCAAGCCCAACGCATCTACAGCCCCATCTACAGCGCACAAAGC
>JAAFHN010000127.1 GCA_013298415.1 Comamonadaceae bacterium | reverse complement strand
ATTGCTGAATGATGAGCGGCAGTTGTTGAATCAATGCGGTGCGGATCGCCAGGTCGATCTGCGCAGCGCCCAAGCGATTTTTTGCGTCGTTGATCGCGGCCACACCTGCGGCTTCGGCAAGCGCTGCTTCGCGCTTGGCTTCGGCTTCTACGCGGATCGCCATCGCCCGGTTTTCTGCTGCTTCCTGCTCAGCTTGAGCAGATACCGTCACGGCAATGGCGGACTGTTGCGCTTCGCGGCTGGCATCGATCAGTTGGATGGATTTGGCGCGCTCGGCAACAGCCACTTCGCGTGCGGTGTTCACGGCCTCTTCGGATTTCACAGCTTCTGCGCGGGCTAGTGCTGCGCTCGCATCCGCTTGGCTTTGCTCTTGGCTCTTGCGGGCAATCGCAATCGCGGTGTCTTGATTGGCCAGCTCCACGGCTTGACGCTGCTCAGCCTGCTTCACCTTGGTTTCGCGCTCGGCTTCGATGCTTTTCTTTTGCACAGAAAGGTTCTTGTCGATCTCGGCGCTGTTCACAGTGCGCTCGGCTTCAATCCGTCGCTCCTTGACCAAGCGCTCCGCATTGATGCGCACTTCTTCGGCGTCGCGCTGACGCTCGGCTTCGATCTTGGCAACTTCTGCCACTTGCTCGGCCCGGGCGTTGGCAATCTCCTGCTGCTGGGTGAGGGTTGCGAACTCTTGCTGCTTGGTGATGTCGAGCTTCATGCGCTCGGCCTCCAAGTTTTTGGTGCGCACTTGCACCTCAGTGTCTTGCTCGATGTCGTTGCGCTGCTTGCGGCGGGCTTCGGTTTCTTGCGTGAGGCGCGTCAGGCCCTCCGCATCGAAGGCGTTGTTGGGGTTGAAAAATGTCTTGGCAGTCTGATCCAGGCTCGTGAGCGAAACGGATTCCAGCTCCAAGCCGTTTTTCTCCAAATCCTCTGCCACCGCGTTTTGCACCGCTTGCACAAACTCCCGGCGCTTGTCTTGCAGCTCTTGCATGGTCATGGTGGCGGCCGTGGCGCGCAGCGCATCCACGAACTTGTCTTCCACCAGTTGCTTCAGCTCTGCCGGGGCCATGGTTTTGCGGCCCAGGGTTTGTGCGGCTGTGCTCACCGATTCACTGAGCTGCTTGACGCGAACGAAGAACGCTGCAGCTACATCAACCCGCATGCGATCCAGTGCGATCAGGCTTTGCTCTTCGCGGCGCGAAACCTCCAGCTTCAGGGTGTTCATGTTCACAGGAATGGTTTCGTGGAACACCGGCAGCACGATCGCTCCGCCATCCATGATCACTTTTTGGCCGCCGAGGCCAGTGCGAACGAATGCGGTTTCTTTGGTCGCGCGGTGGTAGAGCCGAGCGAACACGAAACCCACCAAGAGCAAGGCAGCAAGCACGACAGAAGCGGGAATGGCGATGTCGATCAACAGGGTCAGCATGGGTCCTCCTCAGGACAAAAGGCAAACATTCGGGAGCGGCTGGCGCTCAGAGCAGATTCGGGTGCGGGTTGGCAATCGCAAAATAGCGGGCGCCTGCCTTTTTGACGAGCAGCACCGCTTGGCCTTCGGCAAATTGCTGATCGCCCAAGTCGGGCTCGACCATCACGTAGTGGCTGCGGCCGTGCACATCGCGCACCTTGGCCTGCGCGGCGTTGCCTTGCCTTGCGATGCCCTGAGTGACGATGCCCGCCTTGCCGACCAGGCTTTGCTCGCTCACCGCAGATGACTCTTCGCTCGGCAAGAGCCGCGCAAGCACACCACCGGTGGTGCGCGTGAAGGCCAGTGCGGAAAACACCGCAGGCAGGGCAGCAAGCGCTGTTGGGAGCACGCTGCCCGACAGTGCTCTGGCCACCGCCTGGATGCCGTAGCCAGTGAGTGCAAAGCCTGCCAAAAATAGCCCCAGCAGCACGAGCACCGGCACTTTGCCGAGGTGTAGCCAACCCAAGGGCGTATCCGGCGAGGCCATTGCCTCAGGAATCGCGCCGTCAAACCATGCCGATGGACTCATGGCGAAGATCAAGCCCATGCCTTCGAGCACCATGAGTGCCAGCATGAGCGCGAGCGCGGCACCAAAAGGCCAGGTTTCAGGTGCGAGCCAGATGTAAGGATTTGCCATGGGTCAGTGGTGTGAGTTGGGGCGCTTGGCGCTCATTGTGCTTTGAGCGCGGCCAGCCGCTCATTGACTTTGTGATCGCGCACCAAGTCGCCCAGCGCTTTGAGCTGACCTGCTTGCTCGGCTGAGGGGCCGCTCATCCCTGTTGAGAGTCCGCTTTGGCGTTCGTAGGTGCGGTCAAAGGCCGATTGAGCGTGCGCCAGCTTGGCACCCAGGCCATTGGTGGCGGCCGCGCCACGCAACGCCTGCTGCTCTGATGCTGCCTTGGCGCGAATCAGCTGCGTGATTTGCGCATGCATTTCGCGCTGCTTGCTCATGAGGCCTTCCACAAAACCGCTCAGTTCTCGCTCTTGGCCTGCCAGCTCGGCCAAACTCGACTCGAGCAAAGGCAGTTGCGCCTCAATATCTACTTGCCGCGCAATGGCAGACTTTGCCAAATCGTCACGACCCAGGCTCACGGCTTGGCTGGCAGAGGCGCTGAGGCCCTCGTGTTCCGCGTTGAGTGAGGCGTGCTGCTGCTGCGCGAGGTGACGACTTGCAGCCACAGAGCCCAGCTCCGCGCGCACCTCTTGTGTGACAGCTTCTACTTCGCGGATGGACTGCTCCAGTACCGCTGCGGGCGCTTGGTCTTCCAGCTTGTTAAGGAGGGCATGCGCGCTGCCCGCAATGATGCGCAAAACGCGCTGACGCAAAGAATCGGCCATGGTGGGCTCCTGTGATGTTTGAAAAAAAGTGGTGTGAAAACGCGGGGGACTATTGCGTGGCGGCGGGTGCATCTGGCAGCAGCTTGGCCAGTTCGATCAGGCCAGTCGAATTTGCCCGCACCACTGCGGGGTCGTAGGCGCGGGCGTGCCGGGTGAGGGCTTGGCGCAGCAAGCTTTCGGCCAGCAGCAAGCTGCGCTGCGCCAGCGTTGCTTCTAGCTTTCGCGCATCGGCCAGGCTGTGGACTTGGGCCGATCCGAGCGCAGCAGCCAGCGCGGGCACGTGCTCAAACACGGCGGCCAGCACTTCGGAATGCCCCAGCTCGGGTTCGAGTGCTGCCACTTGTCGGCGCGTGTTGCCGGTCAAGTCGCGGTGCATGGCCAGCGCGCCTTGGTAGTCTGCATCGCCGTCGTGCGTGCGTTTGAGCGAGGCCACCGCCACACGCAGTTTGTCGCTGACGGTGGTGGCACCTTCCAGCGGCGTGGTGCTGAGCCATTGGTACAACTCATCGGGAATGCGGCCAGAGATGGGGGCCATCACGCCGCTGGGTTTGAGGATTGAATTCATTTGAACGTGATTGTATGCGTTTGAATGCGTTCGTCAACTGATGAATTCAAGGCTGATCTCAAACGGGCGGAAAGTAGAGGTTCGCTACAGTCTGTAACTGCACTCGCCTTCAGGACTAACCATGCCGCTCTCGTTGATCTGCCACGCTGATGGCCGTGCCCGCTGCTCTTGGTGCGGCGAGGGCGATGCCCTGGCCGACTACATCGCTTACCACGACCATGAATGGGGCATGCCTACGGCGGATCCAGTGCGGCTTTTTGAGAAGCTCACGTTGGAGGGCTTTCAAAGCGGCTTGAGCTGGCTCACGGTACTTCGCAAACGTGAGCGATTTCGGCAGGTGTTTGCGGGCTTTGATGCCGCAAAACTCGCCAAGTTTGGCGAGGCCGATGTGACGCGGCTGCTGCAAGACACGGGCATCATCCGCCATCGCGGCAAAATTGAGAGCGCGATCAACAACGCCAAGCGCGTGTGCGAGATGGCCGAGCGCGGCGAAAGCTTGGCCGCCCTCATTTGGCAGCACGAGCCCAAGCCCGCGCAGCGGCCCAAGCGCATCACGCCCGAGATGGCTTCAACGCTTGCGCAAACCGAGCAGTCGCTTGCCTTTTCGAAAACGCTCAAAAAGCGCGGCTTCAGTTTTGTAGGCCCCACCACGATGTATGCGCTGATGCAAAGCATGGGCGTGGTGAACGATCACTTGGAGGGCTGCTCGGCGCGGGATCGGGTGGAAGCGGCGCGCAAGCAATTTGTGCGGCCCGTTTGACCGGCCCGAGCAGGGCTTTTGACCGACCTTGCTTGGTTTTTTTTGATCAGCCCTTGCCGCAACACTTTTTGAATTTCAGCCCACTGCCGCAGGTGCAGGGGTCGTTGCGGCCCACTTTGGCGTTGGGCCGCATGTAGGGCAGTCCGGTCTCTTGGACTTCCTGCGGGGTGCGAACGGCTTCGAGCTGGCTGTAGCGGATGTTCCTGTTGATCCGCTCATGGTCAAAGCAGACGCGCCGAATCTCATATTCGATGTCGCTTGGCAGCCCTGGTACATCGGGCGCGGGCCAGTGGCGCACGCGCTGCGGATCTTGTACGAGTCGGTCTTGGCAGGCGAGCCTGGTCTCTTCAATCTCGCTTATCGGGTGCATGCGTGGATCGATTTCGGCCTGCGCATGCATCTGCAGCGCAAGCGGCAGATCGTCTGCCGTGAAGTACGCGTCTTGCCAGGCGACGATGGCGCAACTGAGGTAGTCGCTTGGCGACATCATCTCGGTGTGGTCTAAAGGATCAGTCCACGGCCCGCTTTCGCTCTGCGCGGCCCAGCTTTGGCAGCGCGCTTTAAGCCAAGCGCCCAATTCCTGTGGTGCAACCAAGCCAGCGGCCGAGCAGCGCAGCAGTGCATCGTGTGCTGCGCATTGCACCGCCCAAGATGATCCCGGGATGCGGCCTAGCATCAGGTCACGCAGCCAGTCCAGCTGCGCTTGATCGTGGTGGCAACAGGCCGCTAACCACACCGGCACGATCTCTTGCCCCATGTCTTGCATGAAGTCTTCCCGATGGGCCACGGGCGCAAGCGCCAGGCGCTGCATTGCGGCAAATGCGCCCGCTGCTTTTTGCACGGAGAGCAAATACCCCAGCGCGCAAAAGAGCGTGCCTTGATCATCTGACAGGGGAGCTGATTCCATCAGCGCGACGTGCTGCTCGAAGCTGCTGAGCACGTACGGCGCGTAGCGAGCCCAGTCGCGCAAGGCCTCGCGCAGCAGTGCCATGGCTTTGTCGCTCAGCGGCGAGATCTCGGTGTAGCTGCGCGCCCACTGTGCCCACAGCGTGGCGTTGGCCAGGGATTGGGCTTCGGCTTCGATGTCAGGTTGATGCGGCATGAATTTCAAAAATGATAGCAATAAAGCATGATTTCACTTGGACAGAGCGCAAAAATCGCTTCAAATCATCCTAGAAACCGCAGTTGAACGCGCCCGACTGTGCCCGCATGGGGTCGATCCAGCAAGGCGCGAGGACGCAGCGCACTCGTGTGCGCAAGGACGAGCAACGCCGCTGGGCGGCTCCAGGCGGGCCCTTGTCGGGTGCGTAGCGCTTTCACCCGATTGGTGAGTTTGACAAGCGCAGAAACTTTATTGAAATCAGGTGTTTATCAGTGAAGTAAGCGGTCAACTGCGGTTTCTAGGCTGAAGCGCGTGTGGCGCTCAATCGAAAATCTTGCTGCGGACGCCCGCGGTAAGCGGCATCAAAGGTTCAAGACAATTCAGCGCGCGTTCCGGCTGACTCGGCTCCGCAGCGGCCCTGGCAACGCATGCGGTGGCTTTTTTCAGCGCGGCGGCTCGCGCTTTGCTCAAGCTCAGATCGCAGTTTGAGGCGTGTGCGTGCCGCCACGTGTCGCCTGCGCCTGTTGCCATGCCGAGGAGGTGGCATTCGTTGGATCGCTGGGCTTGCCAGCGCCCCAGCATGTTGCGTACGATTTGTTCGGTGCCCGGGGCCAGTTTGGCTTTGCGTAACTCGGCCATCAAGCGCTTGTTCTCGCGCTCCAGTTCCATGTCGGCCTTGGTGCGCTGCTCGGCTTGCACCAACAATTGATGCATCGCACTGCCCGGCGGCCAGCAGCTTGGCTTGTCGGTGCAGTTGCTAGACGGTGGCGCCTCGGCAAGTGCTCGCTCAAGCGGTGAGACGAGCTGCGTGGGCGTGGCCAGCGCAGCGGGGCCGCAAACGCCGATCAGCGCAATTGCCAAGCCTAGGGAGGCTCTGAACAACCCCGATGCGGCCAGCGCAAGACATCTTCGGGCGATCTGCGTCGTTGAAAAGCTCGCAAATAGTGGAACTATTTGACTCACTTTTCGCCTAGCAGCTCATCCCGAATATGCCCCGCGCTGATCCACTCTGGGTTATGCAGAGCTTCCCGAGCGCCCTGAAAAGTTTGCGCCAAATCATGGGATCTCATTTTGAGGCATGCAGTTTCAGGCCCGCTCTTTCAGCATGAACACCGCTGGCCCGTCGGGCGTCATCACCTCCTTCACCCGTCGAAATCCCGCTTTTTCGTAACAACGAATCGCTCGCAAGTTTTTGGGCGAGGGGTCGGTTTGGATCTTGGTGACGGCGGGGTCTGCAAAGAGCTGGGCGACCAAGGTTTTCACGAGCAAAGTACCCAGGCCTTGATTGAGCAAATGCACAGGGCCGATGGATTGGTCAATCCCTCGCGCTCCAGGGTCGGTTTCGTCTTCCCACCAGCCGCCGCCGTGGCCCATCACCACATAACTTTGCGCGTAGCCAATCCGCTTGCTGCCGAGCATCACGATGTAGGGCGTGACCTTGGAGGCCAGCAGCACGCGCGGCATGTAGTGCTCGCGCACAGCTTCTATTGTCTGCAACTCATCGCCCCACCACTCCCGCCAATGCGGCGTGTTGGCCCAGGTGTGCAAGAGTGGTAAGTCTTGCTCGGTCATGAGTCGCAGGGTGACGGAGGGATGCGCGGGCATGGCTGAATGCGGTGTTGCTGCGCATCCTATCACTATGAATGATGTAGCAAAGAATGTAATGAATACTAGGACAGAGCTTTGAAAATGCTTCAAATCCACCGCGAAGGCTGCTACTTCGCCGCCTGCGCGAGCCGCTCACGCATCACCCGCCCCACGGCATCTGCCCGATCCAGTTGCACGTAGTGGCCCGCTTTGGGGATCAAATCCAGGCTGCTGTTGGTGAACAGGGCTTGGAAGTCTTGGGCCACCCCTATGTTGAGGTAAGGGTCATCCGCACCAAAAATCACGTGAACCGGCTTTTTGAAGGCTT
>JAAFHN010000485.1 GCA_013298415.1 Comamonadaceae bacterium | reverse complement strand
TGGAGCAGCGTGCGCCCACCGGCAGTAACATGGTGCGTCGTGACCGCGCTTGCGTGGCACTCACCGAAGAAGAGCGGGCCGCAGCCCGCCGCGAGCTCGAAGAAATGCGAGCCCAGCAGGGCCTGAAAGATGCCAACCGCATGGGCGGCAGCGGCCGGTGAGCCTTTCGGCAACAAAAAAGGCACCGCGAGGTGCCTTTTTTGATCGAAATCAGCGCTTTGTCCAGGTATTTGCTTGATTGAATGCTACACAAAACGCAGCATTCCAGTCTTTACCCGGCGGTGGGCTTCATTTCGGGGCCAATCGAATCGCGCCGTCCAGGCGAATCGTCTCGCCGTTGAGCAGATCGTTTTCCAGGATGTGGCAAGCCAGCTTGGCGTAGTCGTCGGGCGTGCCCAGGCGGCTGGGGAAGGGCACTGCGGCCGCGAGCGCGTCTTGCACGTCTTTGGGCATGCCAAACATCATCGGCGTGCCCATGATGCCGGGGGCAATCGTCATCACGCGGATGCCGATTTTGGAGAGGTCGCGGGCAATGGGTAGCGTCATGCCCACGATGCCGCCTTTGCTGGCCGAGTAGGCCGCTTGGCCAATTTGACCGTCGTAGGCGGCCACACTCGCCGTGTTGATCACGCAGCCGCGCTCAAGCGTGCTTTCTTGCTCGTTTTTGCTCATGGCTTCAGCCGCTAAGCGAAGCATGTTGAAGCTGCCGAAGAGGTTGATCCCGACCGTGCGCTTGAAAGCTTCAAAGTTGTGCGGGCCGTTTTTGCCCACGGTGCGCTCGGCGCTCGCAATGCCTGCGCAATTCACGAGGCCCATCAGCTTGCCCATGCTTGTTGCTTGAGCAACGACGGCTTGGCCATCGGCTTCGCTCGTCACGTCGCACTTCACAAACACGCCGCCGATGCTGGAGGCAACTGCGTCGCCTTTTTCAGCGTTCATGTCGGCCACCAGCACTTTGCCGCCTTTGGCTGCCAGCATGCGCGCGGTGCCTTCGCCGAGGCCTGATGCCCCGCCGGTGACGATGAAAACTTTGCCTGAAATGTCCATGAGAGCCTCTTGCAGATGGGTGGATTGAGTTGACGTAACGTCAATGATTCGAATCATAAAGCCACCTCAAATCTGCCGGAGAGAGCGGGGCTACACTCGCGCCCCTTGTTTTGTTTCCTTTGATGTGAGAGCCGTTTTGATGGAATTGGTGTTGGACAGCGCGGCCGACGTGCAGCGCAAGGTGTTGGGATGGTTGGCCGATCACCTGCGGGTGAAAGAATCCCAAGTGAAGGCTGCTGTGGACTTGCTGGATGGCGGAGCCACCGTGCCCTTTGTGGCCCGCTATCGCAAAGAGGCTACAGGCGGGCTGGATGATGCGCAACTGCGCGAGCTGGCCGCCCAGCTTGCCTACCAGCGCGAGCTGCACGCCCGGCGCGCAGCGGTGCTCAAAAGCGTGCATGAGCAAGGCAAGCTCACGCCTGAGCTGCACGCGGCATTCGCACAGGCCGACAGCAAACAAGCGCTGGAAGACCTGTACTTGCCCTTCAAGCCCAAGCGCCGCACTAAGGGCATGATCGCCAAGGAAGCGGGCCTAGAGCAGCTGGCCGATGCGCTCTGGGCCGACCCCACGCTCGTGCCCACCGAGGCCGCAGTGGCCTATGTCTTGTCCGCCAAAACCGAGGCCGGAGACGATTTCACCACCGTCAGCCTGGTGCTCGATGGCGTGCGCGACTTGCTCAGCGAGCGTTGGGCCGAAGACCTGCGCGTGTTTGGCCCCTTGCGCGAATGGCTCTGGGCCGAGGGCTTGATGGGCTCCAAACTGATCGAGGGCAAATCGCCCGATGCGCCGGATCACTTGAAGTTCAAAGACTACTTTGACTCAGCTGAGCCGATCTCAAAAGTGCCTTCGCACCGCGCGCTCGCCATGTTTCGGGGCAGAGCGCTTGATATGTTGGATCTCAAACTCAAGCAGCCTGAAGAGCCAGAAATCGGTAAGCCGAGCCTTGCCGAAGGCCGCATTGCCAATGCCCTCGGCTTTTCCCACCAAGGCCGCGCGGCAGATGACTTTTTGCGCAAATGCATCGCTTGGACATGGCGCGTGAAACTCGCCATGAGTACCGAGCGCGAGCTGTTTGCCAAGCTGCGCGATGCGGCAGAGGCCAAAGCGATTGATGTGTTTGCCAACAACCTGCGCGACGTGCTGCTGGCCGCTCCCGCTGGCCCCAAGGCCGTGATGGGGCTTGACCCCGGCATTCGCACCGGCGTGAAAGTGGCGGTGGTGGATGCCACGGGCAAGCTCTTGGACACGGCAACGGTGTACCCGCATGAGCCCAAGAAAGATTGGCACGGCTCGCTGCACACGCTGGAAAGCCTCTGCGCTAAACATCGCGTGCAACTGATTGCGATTGGCAACGGCACCGCGAGCCGCGAAACGGATCAGCTCGCAGGCGATGTGCTCAAGGCCATTGCCGAGCGGCATGAGTTGAAGGCGCAAAAGGTCGTCGTCAGCGAGTCGGGCGCATCGGTGTATTCGGCCAGCGAGTTCGCAAGCCTTGAATTTCCAAACTTAGACGTGAGCCTGCGCGGAGCCGTCAGCATCGCGCGGCGCTTGCAAGACCCGCTGGCAGAGCTTGTGAAGATCGACCCCAAAAGCATTGGCGTGGGCCAGTATCAGCACGATGTGAACGCGCATGCTCTCTCTCAAAGCTTGGATGCGGTGGTGGAAGACTGCGTGAACGCCGTCGGCGTGGACGTGAACACCGCGAGTGCCCCGCTTTTGGCGCGGGTGAGCGGCTTAGGCGAGAGCGTGGCGAAATCGCTGGTGGCGCATCGAGAGGCCAATGGCGCGTTTGCCAACCGCAAACAGCTGCGCGATGTGCCC
>JAAFHN010000010.1 GCA_013298415.1 Comamonadaceae bacterium | reverse complement strand
CAAGTGGCCATGTACTTGGCCAAAGAGCTGACGCAAAAGTCGTTGCCCGAGATCGGCGAGCTCTTCGGCGGGCGCGACCACACAACAGTGCTGCACGCGGTGCGCAAAATCTCAGCCGAAAAAGCTTTGATGGGCGAGACGCATCAGAATTTGAGGGTGTTGGAGCAGACTTTGAAGGGTTAATCGCTCACTTGTCCCGGTATTTATTGAATTTGTTGCTCCTTTTTTGTGAGCGTAGGTTTGCTGATTTTGCCTGCGGCAAGCGCTTGTAATTTCCCCCCCCTCTCTCCCCTAGCCCCTCTCTCGCCCCCCGCCGGGGCGAAAGAGGAGAACTTCATTTGACCTGCGCGTTGTCTGGGAGACCTACCGACGGCTGAGACCCGACTTTGGTTGGCACTCGACGCCCTTGCTCGGGGGCGGGTGGCGCTCGACGGCTTTGGGTTGTGCTGAGACTTGGGCGCGCAACTGGCGGCGATCTAAGGGCTTTGCCAACGCCAAGGCACCCACACGCCACACGCCCCCGGCAAGGGCGCTACGCTCGGCAACCTATCCGTCGGTAGGTCCTCCTGGCATGTCGAAGGGTCAAATGTGGCTCCCCTTCTCTACCCCGGCGGGGGTAGAGAAGGGGCGGGGGGGATGAGTGGGGGAAAGTACAAGCGCTTGCCGCAGGCAAAAACCTCGCCTCGCACACAACAAACAACAACACCCAAAACCCTGTGGACAACAAAAGAACAACCTAGCACTTATCCACAGCCCCACAAAAACATGAAAACTTATCCACACTGCCCCACTCCCAAGACCATAGCGCTCCCCAGGGTTGTCCTTGCGCCAAAGTGTTGAATTTCCAAGAGAAAATACACTTATCCCCAGTCGATTTGCGACACTACTACTACTACTATTTATAAATACGTCTACTGAACGTAATCTAAGGCAGACATGGTCATCGTTCAAACCTCACAGGCACAGCTGCTTGGCGCACTCCAATCCGTCTCCGGTATCGTGGAACGCAAGCACACCCTGCCGATCCTCGCCAACGTGCTTTTGCGCAAGGTGGGCGCTTCTACATCGCTCACCACGAGCGACCTGGAAGTGCAAATCAAGGCAGAAGCCGCTTTGGGTGGCGACGATGGCAGCTTCAACACCAGCATCGCAGCGCGCAAGCTGATCGAGATCTTGCGCACCATGCCGGCCGATCAGCAGGTGAGCATCGAGACGCAGCAAAACCGCGTTTTGCTCAAAGGCGGCAAAAGCAAATTCGTGTTGCAAACCCTGCCTGCTGAAGACTTTCCTCTCGTGCAAGAAGCCTCCACCTTTGGCCCAGCCTTTTCGCTGCCGCAAAAGGCTTTGCGCAACTTGCTGGGTCAGGTGTCGTTTGCCATGGCTGTGCAAGACATTCGCTACTATTTGAATGGCATCTTGTTCGTGACCGATGGTCAAAAGCTGAGTCTGGTGGCCACCGATGGGCACCGTTTGGCTTATGCCAGTGCCGAGCTGGAAGTGCAATTGCCCAAGCAAGAGGTGATCTTGCCGCGCAAAACGGTATTGGAGCTTCAGCGCCTGCTGCGCGACACCGACGACATGATGGAGCTGCAATTTGCCAGCAACCAAGCGCGTTTTCGCTTCGACGCCAAGGAATTCATCACCAAGCTGGTGGAAGGCAAATTCCCGGATTACAACCGCGTGATTCCGCACAACCACCGCAACCACATCCTCTTCGGCCGCGCGGCATTGCTTGCCGCTTTGCAGCGCACGGCGATCTTGACGAGCGAGAAATTCAAAGGTGTGCGCGTGAACCTGGAGGCAGGCAGCCTGCGCATCACGGCCAACAATGCCGAGCAAGAAGAGGCCTACGACGAGATTGATGTGGACTACACCGGCGAGCCGATCGAGATGGGCTTCAATGTGCTCTACCTCATTGACGTGCTCAACACCTTGGATGTGGAAATCCTGAAAATCGAGGTGTCTGACGGCAACAGCTCAGCCCTCTTTACCCTGCCTGAAAGCGCAAGCTTCAAGTATGTGGTGATGCCGATGCGGATCTGAAAATCCTCTGGCGCGCAGATGGCGCGGAACATGATTTCATTGCTATTTTTTGTGTAGCAACAAAACAAATGAATTCCAGGACAGAGCTGTGGTTTTAGGCTAAAATGCTTGGGTTTGCCTTCCCAGGCGCTTGCCCAGCCATTGCCGCACCATGTCCGACGCTTCGAGCCTGCCTGAATCCCCCTCTTCCGATCCATCCATCCAGCCCAAGATCGCCCCAGCTGACACCAGCTATGGCGAAGGATCCATCCAGATCCTGGAAGGCTTGGAAGCCGTGCGCAAGCGCCCTGGCATGTACATCGGCGATACCTCCGATGGCACGGGGCTGCACCACTTGGTGTTTGAGGTGGTTGACAACGCCATCGACGAATCCCTCGCGGGCCATTGCGACGACATCACGGTCACCATCCATTCCGACAACTCGATTTCCGTGATCGACAACGGCCGCGGCATCCCACCGGGCGTGAAGATGGACGACAAGCACGAGCCCAAACGCTCGGCTGCAGAGATCGCGCTCACCGAGCTGCACGCAGGCGGCAAATTCAACCAAAACAGCTACAAGGTCTCAGGCGGCCTGCACGGCGTGGGTGTGAGCTGCGTGAACGGCCTCTCCAAATGGCTGCGCTTGATCGTGCGCCGCGATGGCCAGGTGCACCAGCTGGAATTTGAGCGCGGCGCTGTGCAGCAGCGCGTGATTGAAAAAGTGGGTAGCGTTGAAGTCTCGCCGATGCGCATCACCGGCAAAACCGACAAGCGCGGCACCGAAGTTCACTTCCTGCCCGATACCGAAATTTTTCAGCAGAACAACGAATTCCATTACGAGATCTTGGCCAAGCGCCTGCGCGAGCTCTCCTTTTTGAACAACGGCGTGAAGATCCGCATGGTGGATGAGCGCGCTGGCGGCAAAGAAGACATCTTTGCCTACGAAGGCGGTGTGCGCGGCTTTGTGGAATTCATCAACCAAGGCAAGCGCACCCTGCACCCCAACGTGTTTCATTCGGTGGGCGAAAAACTCAGCGATCAGCAAACCATGATCGGCGTGGAAGTGGCCATGCAGTGGAACGATGGCTACAGCGAATCGGTGCTGTGCTTTACCAACAACATCCCGCAGCGCGATGGCGGCACGCACTTGACTGGCTTACGCGCCGCGATGACGCGGGTGATCAACAAGTACATCACCGACCAAGAACTCGCCAAAAAAGCCAAAGTGGAAATCACGGGCGACGACATGCGCGAAGGCTTAGCTTGCGTGATCAGCGTGAAGGTGCCCGAGCCAAAATTCTCCAGCCAAACCAAAGACAAGCTCGTCAGCTCTGAAGTGCGCGGCCCCGTGGAAGACGTGGTGGCCAAGGCGCTCACCGACTACTTGCTGGAGCGGCCGAACGACGCAAAGATCATCTGCGGCAAGATCGTGGAAGCCGCCCGCGCGCGAGAAGCTGCCCGCAAAGCGCGCGAGGCCACGCGCAAAACCGTGATGGGCAGCATGGGCTTGCCCGGCAAACTGGCCGATTGCCAGGAAAAAGACCCAAGCCAGTGCGAGATGTACATCGTGGAGGGCGACTCCGCAGGTGGCAGCGCCAAGCAAGGGCGGGATCGCAAATTCCAGGCGATCCTTCCGCTGCGCGGCAAGATCTTGAACGTGGAAAAAGCGCGCTATGAAAAGCTGCTCACTTCCAACGAAATCTTGGTGCTGATCACTGCGCTTGGCACAGGCATCGGCAAAGAAGATTTCAACATCGACAAGCTGCGCTACCACCGCATCATCATCATGACGGACGCCGACGTGGACGGCGCGCACATCCGCACCCTGCTGCTCACCTTCTTCTTCCGGCAAATGCCAGAGCTGGTTGAGCGCGGCTACATCTACATCGCGCAGCCGCCGCTGTACAAGGTAAAGGCTGGCAAAAACGAGCAGTACCTGAAAGACGGCCACGAGCTCGATGCCTACATGATGCGATTGGCCCTCAATGGCGCCAAAGTGCTGCCAGGCGCAGATCGCCCTGCTTTGGAAGGCGATGCCTTGGCTGAAATCGCCCGCAAGTACCAAGTGGCCAACGCGGTCGTGGGCCGCTTGAGCAATTGGATGGACGACGAAGCCCTGCGCGCGATCATGAACGGCGTGGCGCTTGAGCTGGACGATGCGGCCAAAGCCGAGGCCAGCGCCCAAGCCCTGCAAGCCGCCCTGCATGATGCGGATGTGGCCGCGAAGTTCGATGCGCGCAGCGACAAGCATTTGCTCGTGATCACCCGCCGCGTGCACGGCAACGCACGCCTGAGCAGCATCAACGCCGACTTCACCCACGGCGCAGACTACGCAGCGCTTCGTGAAGCCGCTCTCACCTTCCAAGGCCTGATTGGCCAAGACGCCAAAGTGCAGCGCGGTGAAGGCGAAAAAGCCAAGGAAGCACCGATCGTCGACTTCCGCGAAGCCATGCAATGGCTGCTCCAGCAAGCTGAGGCCGGCACCAGCCGCCAGCGCTACAAAGGCCTGGGCGAGATGAACGCCGAGCAGCTCTGGGAGACCACGATGGACCCAAGCGTGCGAAGACTGCTGCGCGTGCAAATCGAAGACGCGATTGAAGCGGACCGCGTGTTCAACATGCTCATGGGCGACGAAGTGGAACCAAGGCGCAACTTCATCGAGAGCAACGCGCTGAGGGCGGCGAACATCGACATTTGAGGGCTTAGGGGGCGGGGGCAGCCGTTTTGAACGCAGAGTTCGCGAAATGAACGCAGAGGCCGCAAAAGGAACAGCCAAGATTTGATTTCTGAATCGGATTGCCCCTTTTTCCTTATGAAATTTGTGTGCTCTGCTATCAAAATTGATTTTATCTCGTGGATTGACTCTGCGAACTCTGCGTTCATTTCGCGAACTTTGCGTTCAAAAATGGCTCCCTAACCCCTCATGACCGCAGTAGCTCGGCAAAGAATCGTTGTTGGCCTGAGTGGCGGGGTGGACTCTGCGGTTTCGGCTTGGTTGCTGAAGCGGCAGGGGCATGAAGTGGTGGGCATCTTCATGAAGAACTGGGAGGATGACGACGACTCCGAGTACTGCTCATCCAATGTGGACTTTGTGGATGCCGCCGCCGTGGCCGATGTGATTGGCATCGAGATCGAGCATGTGAATTTCGCGGCCGACTACCGTGACCGGGTGTTTTCCAGCTTTTTGGCGGAGTACCAGGCAGGCCGCACGCCCAACCCCGATGTGCTCTGCAATGCCGAGATCAAGTTCAAGGCTTTTTTAGACCACGCGATGCGCTTGGGCGCAGAAAAAATCGCCACGGGCCACTACGCGCGCGTTCGGCACAACGCCGAGGCTGGCCTATTCGAGCTGCTCAAAGGCCTGGACCTCAGCAAAGACCAAAGCTACTTTTTGCACCGCCTGAACCAAGCGCAGCTCGCCAAAACCGCGTTTCCGGTTGGCGAACTGCACAAAACCGAAGTGCGGCGCATCGCTGAAGAAATCGACCTGCCGAACGCGAAAAAGAAAGACTCCACCGGCATTTGCTTCATTGGCGAGCGACCGTTTCGTGAGTTTTTGAACCGCTACATCTCACACGCGCCAGGCCCCATCAAAAATCCGCAAGGCCGCACGATTGGTGAGCATGTAGGCCTGAGCTTTTACACACTGGGCCAACGCCAAGGCTTGGGGATTGGTGGCGTGAAAGCGGGCAAAGGCGAGGCCGCGAAAACGGCGCACGAGCCTTGGTTCGTGGCCCGCAAAGACATGGCCAACAACACCTTATGGGCGGTGCAAGGCCACGATCATCCATGGCTGCAATCCAGCGCCCTGGTGGCGCTTGGTGCCTCCTGGGTGAGCGGGCAAGCGCCGAAAATCGCCCAGCTCGGCTCGAAAACCCGCTACCGCCAAGCCGACGCGCCTGCGGTCTGTGAAACAACAAGTGCAGATGCATTCGCGCTGCGTTTTCCGAAAGCGCAATGGGCTGTGACGCCCGGCCAGGCTGCGGTGCTCTACGATGGCGAAGTGTGCCTAGGCGGCGGCACGATCACCGATTGCGACGCCCTGAATCCGGCCGCCTTCATGCCAGCTGCACTCACGCCGGCCGTACTCACTTCGGCAGCGCTGGCGGTGTAGCGGCGGCAGGTGCTGCACCGCGCGGCTTGCGCGCTCGGCCAGCGAGCGCGATGTCGTACAGCCAATTTGGCAGCACGCGCAAGAGCTTCACCACCACCGCCATCTGCCAGGGAATCACGCGGTAGCTGTCACCCGCTTGGATTGCTGCAAAAGCGCGCTCTGCAAATTCAGGCGCTTGCAGCAAAAAAGGCATGCCATAGGGGTTTTTCGCTGTGAGCGGCGTGGCCACATAACCAGGCAGGATGGTGAGCACCTTCACGCCACTGGATCGCAGCTCGCCACGCAAGCTCTCGCAATACGCCACAACCGCCGCCTTGCTGGCGCAGTACGCACCATGGCCCGGCAGCCCCCGAATCGCTGCCACGCTGGCAATTCCCACCAAGCGGCCCGAGCCGCGCGCCACCATCGGCCCGATGAAGGGGTGGAACGTGGCGGCCAAGCCGGTGTTGTTGGTGGCGAATGTTTGCGCCATCACATCAATGTCGCTGCGCTCCGCTGAATCCATGCCGATGCTGATGCCTGCATTCGCAATCACCACGTCGGGCACACCCATGCGGGCGATGCAGGCCTGTGCCGCGGCCACCACGCTGTCGGTATCGCACACATCGGCGGCAAAGGCCTGGCATTTGCTCGCGTCCAGGCCCTGCTCTTGCGCCCAAGACTCGATGCTCGCCGCGCGCCGCGCCACCAGCGCCACACGCCAGCCCGCTTGCACATAGCGCAACGCCAGCGCCTGCCCGATGCCGCTTGATCCGCCAGTGATGAATGCCAGAGGGGTGTTGCTCATGAATGCCCGCGAAAAAGCTGAATCAGCCGCATTGTCGCGCTTGCTGCCAAAATACAAAATTCATAGCAAGAAACACAATAAATACCAGGACAGAGGTGGTGTTTTGCTTAAAATTACACGGAACCATCGCGTTACGGCCTTTATCATCAGCCTCATGCTCGAACAGCGCATCCACCAACACTTCATCGACAGCGCAGACCTGAAGTACAAGTCTGCCGAAGCGCTCTCACCGCTGATCGCGCAAGCCATCGCAGCCATCACCGGCAGCCTCACCAATGGTGGCAAGGTGCTCACCTGCGGCAACGGCGGCAGCGCGTCTGACGCCATGCACTTCGCCGGCGAATTGCTGGGCCGCCTGGAAAACGAGCGGCCAGAGCTGGCATGCATCGCACTCAGCGCCGACAGCTCTGTGATGACCGCCCTGGCCAACGACTACGGCTACGACCACATTTTTGCCAAGCAAGTGCGCGGTTTGGGTGTGGCGGGTGATGTGCTGGTGGCCCTCACATCGAGTGGCAATTCGCCCAACATTTTGAAAGCCGTGCAGGCCGCGCATGAGCGCGACATGCTGGTCGTGGCCTTGAGTGGCAAGGGCGGCGGCAAATTGAGCGAACTCTTGCGCGATACCGATATCCACATCTGTGTGCCAAGCGATCGCACGATCCGCGTGCAAGAAGTGCACATCTTGGCGATTCACGCGATTTGCGATGGTGTGGATGCCTTGCTGATGGGCGACATCGATCCCAACGACACCAGCGCCGTGCAGTAGCGCGGTATTTCACTTTTTCAGGAGCACCCCATGAGTTCACGCATCCCAACCAGCTTGCTAGCCATTGCGGTGGCCACTGCGGCCCTGCTCGGCGGCTGCGCCGCGCCCGTGGTGATGGGCGGCGCCATGCTGGGCACCGTGCTGGTGGCCAGCGATCGGCGCACCTCCGGCATTCAGCTGGAAGACGAAGGCATCGAGCTGCGCGCCAACGCCCGCGTGCGCGAGCTGCTGGACGACAAGGGCAATGTGAGCTTCACGAGCTACAACCGCGTGGTGCTCATCACTGGGGAAGTGCCCAGCGAAGCCGACAAGACCCGCGTGGCCGAAGCGGTGCTGAGGGTGGAAAACGTGCGCAGCATCTCCAACGACCTGCAGGTGATGGGCAACGCCACCCTTACCCAGCGCTCCTCGGATGCGCTGGTCACAGGCCGCGTGAAAGCCGCTTTTGTGGATGCGCGGGATTTGTTTGCCAGCGCCTTCAAGGTCACCACCGAGCGCGGCACAACTTACTTGATGGGCCGCGTGACGCAGCGCGAAGCCAGCCGAGCCACCGAAATCGCCCGCAACATTTCCGGCGTGCAGCGCGTGGTGCGCCTCTTCGAAATCATCAGCGAAGAAGAGCTGGCACGGATGCTGCCGAGTGAGCAGAAGAAGTAGGGTTCAGGGGCTGGGGGCTGGGGGTTGGGGATTGGAAGGTGATCCCAAGCTCTTTCAGGACTTCCTCGGTGTGTTCGCCCAATTTTGGGGGTGCTCTGCGCTTCACGGGGGGTGTGGCGCTCATTTTTAAGGGGCTGGCCACCAGGCGCAGGTCGGGCTTCAGGCTGTGGTCCCAGGCTCCCACCATGCCTCGGTGCGCCACGTGGGGGTCTGAAAACACCTCGCCCAAGTTGTTGATCGGCCCGCCGGGCACACCGGCGGCTTCCATCGCGTTAAGCCACTGCTGCTTGGTGGCGCGCTTTGCGCTCTCCTCGATCAGCGGCACAAGAGCGGCGCGCCGCTTCACCCGATCCGAGTTCTTCGCATACGCAGGGTCGCGCGCCCAAGTCGCGGCTGCGGGGTCAAAACCCACGGCAATCGCGCCGAACTTGGCGAACTGGCCGTCGTTGCCCACCGCCACGATGATGTGATCGGCGCTGCCATCGGGCTTGGCCGCCACCTCAAACACCTGATACGGCACGATGTTTTGGTGCGCATTGCCTGCGCGGCCAGGCACTTGGCCGCTCACGAGGCAGTTCGCGCCTAAGTTGGCGAGCATCGCCACCTGCGTGTCTAGCAAGGCCATGTCGATGTGCTGCCCCTGGCCGGTGCGCTCCGCGTGGCGCACAGCAGCCAGGATGCCCACGGTGGCATAGAGGCCTGTGAACAAATCCGCCACAGCCACGCCCACTTTTTGCGGGCCGCCACCCAAGTCATCGCGTTCACCTGTGACGCTCATCAGCCCGCCCATGCCTTGCACCGCGTAGTCGTAGCCCGCGCGGTGCGCATACGGCCCGGTTTGGCCGAAGCCTGTGATGGAGCAATAGACGAGTGCAGGAAATTCCGCCTTCAGCGTCTCGTAGTCCAGCCCATAGCGCTTCAAGTCCCCCACTTTGAAGTTCTCCACCAACACCTGACAGTGCTTCAAGATGGCGCGCAGCGTGGCTTGCCCCTCGGGTGTGGCGATGTCCAGCGCCACGGATCGCTTGTTGCGGTTTGCACCCAGGTAGTAGGCCGATTCCCGCGAAGCCGAGCCGTCGGCTTCCGGCAAATACGGCGGGCCCCAAGCGCGGGTGTCGTCGCCGCCGGGGTGGGAATCCGAGGGCGCGCGCTCGATTTTGATCACGTCTGCACCCAGATCGGCGAGCGTTTGGGTGCACCAAGGCCCAGCCAGCACACGGGAAAGGTCAAGCACTCGGATGCCGTCAAGGCTTGTGGGGGTCATCTGCGTATCATCCAGGCATGAGTTCAGGAAAGCTTGGGGCACTGTATCGCCGTTGGCAGGCCGAAAAAGCCAAGGCGCAGCCGTTTTTGCAGAAAAACCACCGCTCTGTCCAGATAAAATCAACATGTGTTGCTGCGATTTGTGTAGCATTCACAAGCGCATGCAGCCCGGTGTTCAACTGGCGTGAAGTGCGTTTCGATGCCTCCGGCACTGTGGCATTGTTGCCTTGCAAACCTGATCGCGCCGAGCGACCCGTGCCGCTCTACGACGGCTCTGCGCCGCTCATGCTCTACATGGCGGGCTGCCAAGCGGGTGGTGCCACCTTCAGTGTGAGCGTGGTGCAGTTGCCCGCCAGCGCCAGCCAAGCTGCGGCCGAAAGCTCGCTTTTGCGCTGGCAGCAGGCTACGCAGCTCAGTTTGGGCGGCGCGAAGGCGGAACGCAATGACTTGCAAGTGAAGGGTGCCACGCAGGCCTTTGCCCTCAAAACCCCGCTCGGCGAGGGCGCGAAGGCGCAAACCCACCGCGCGGTGTATGCAATTGCCATGAAGCCCAGCGGCCCCGTGCTGCTGCAAGCGCAAATTCTGGGCACACCTAATGGCGAGCGGGATGGGCCTAGCGCGCTCAGCGCCGAAGCGCAAAACACCTTCGATTCGGGGCTTGCGCTTTGAGCGCCCAGCCCACCGACTTGGCGGCCCACTCGGCCGCTGCCGCTTCCTCCCGCCTGTCCACCCAAGCGGCTGTGGCCATGTTTTTGGCCTTTGCCTGCGCCTACTTCATCTCCGCCGTGCTGCGTGCCGTCACGGCCACCATGGCGCCCGTGCTCACGAAAGAGTTTTCGCTGTCCAGTGGCGATTTAGGTTTGCTGGCTGGCGGCTATTTCTTGGGCTTTGCCGCGATGCAGTTGCCGCTTGGCAAATGGCTGGATCGATTTGGCCCCAAACGCGTGTTGCTCTGTTTGCTGAGTGTGGCGGTGCTGGGCTGTGCGGTGCTGGCCATGTCCAGCGGCTTCATCAGCTTGCTCGCAGGCCGCATCCTCACCGGCGTGGGCGTGTGCGCTTGCCTCATGGCGCCGCTCACAGCCTACCGCCGCTGGTTTGCGCCCGAGCTGCAATTGCGGGCCAATTCCTGGATGCTGATGAGCGGCTCGCTCGGCATGGTGGCGGCCACCTTGCCTGTGCAGGCCTTGCTGCCCGTGCTGGGCTGGCGTGGCATCTTCGTGGTGATCGCGGGCTTGGTGTTGATCGTGATCGCGGTGATCGCGCTGCTGGTGCCGCGTTGGCAAACGGCGGCCACTGCGGCGGTGCAAAACAGCAAAGACTCCGGCTACGGCCCCATCTTCGCCCAACCCTACTTCCGCAAAATGGCTTGGCTGGGCTTTTTCAACTACGGCGGCATGGTGGCGGTGCAATCGCTGTGGGCGGGGCCATGGATGGTGCAAGTGGCGGGGCACACGCCGCAGCAAGCCGCGCAGGGCTTGTTCAACATCAATGTGTGCATGCTGCTGAGCTTTTTGCTTTGGGGCTGGTTGAACCCCAAACTTGTGGCGCGCGGCTACAGCGCTGAAATTTTGATCAAGCTGGGCATGCCTTTGAGTTTGCTGGCTCTTTTTGGCTCGATTGCGCTCGGTGCGCAGGCGCACTGGTGGGCCTGGGCCGCGTTTTGCGTGCTGTCCACCTTTGCCTCACTCAGCCAGCCCGCGGTGGGCATGGCCTTTCCAGCGCACTTGGCCGGCCGCGCGCTCAGCGGCTTCAATTTGCTGATTTTCTCGGGCGTTTTCGTGGTGCAGTGGGGCATCGGGCTGGGTGTGGATGCCTTCTTGGCCTTGGGCTTCAGCAAAATCCAGGCCTTTCAAGCGGCGTTCACGCTCTATGGGATCTGTTGTTTGGGCGGCTACGCGGCGCTGTTTCGCAAGCCCAAGCCCGCCGCTGGCCTTGGATAATGCTGTCCATGAACCCCGCAGGCATTTTGATCATGGCCCACGCGCCGCTGGCAAGCGCGCTGCGAGCCTGCGCGCTGCATGTGTTTCCCGACAGTGGCGCAGCGATTGCCGCGGTGGATGTGCAGCCCAATTTACGGCCCGAAGAAACGATTGCCACCGCCCGGATTGCGATGGAAGGCCTGGGCTGCGACCGCGTGCTGGTGCTCACCGACATGTTTGGCGCCACGCCCAGCAATGTGGCAGCCCGGCTTGTGGACGGCCAGCAATCCAAGCTGGTTGCGGGCGTGAACTTTCCCATGCTTTTGCGCGTGGTGAATGCAAGGCATGAATCGCTTGATGCGCTCGTTGCTCGCGCGGTAGAGGGCGCAAAGAGTGGCATCATGGCTGTCAGCGTCACCGCTCCCCAAAACCAAGCGCGCGCGCCCCTTTTGAGTGCCCATGATCAGCAACATCGTCATCAGCAATAAGCTCGGGCTTCACGCCCGAGCGTCGGCCAAACTCACCAAACTCGCAGGCAGTTTCCCCTGCGAAGTGTGGCTCGCGCGCGGCGAGCGCCGGGTGAACGCCAAGAGCATCATGGGCGTGATGATGCTCGCCGCAGGTATTGGCACCGAAGTCTCGCTGGAGACCAAAGGCGAGCGCGAAGACGAGGCGCACACCGCGCTCGTGGCGCTGTTCAACGACAAATTCGGCGAAGGCGAGTAGTGAGCCCTAGAGATTGTGGTTGAGCACACCAGATTGAGCCTGCCTGGCACCGCCCAGCCGCGTTGCTCGTCTTTGCGCACGCGAGTGCGCTGCATCCTCGCGCCTTGCCGGATCGGCCCCATTCAGGCCCACTCTGGCGCGCCCAACCCCAACCTCTAGGGCTTGGCGATGACTGCATCTACCGCATGCCTGAGCGTCCACGGCATTGCCGTGTCGCGTGGGATTGCGATTGGGCGGGCGGTGTGCGTCACAGCCACGCGCACGCGGGTGGCGCACTACAAAATTGCGCCCGATCAAGTGGCGGCGGAAATCGAGCGCGTGGTGCGCGCGCGCCAACAAGTGGTGGATGAGCTCGTGCGCTTGCAGCATGAAATCCTGCACGAGAACACGCTCGAAACCCATGCGCCCCAAGAGTTGGTGGCCTTGCTCGATGTGCATTTGATGCTGGTGCAAGACGAAGGCTTGGCGGAAGCCGTGCGCGGCTGGATTGAAGACCGGCACTACAACGCCGAATGGGCGCTCACTTCGCAAATGGAGGTGATTGCGCGCCAGTTTGACGAGATGGAAGACGCCTACCTGCGCGAGCGCAAGGCCGATTTGGAGCAGGTGGTGGACAAAGTGCTGCGCGCTTTGAGCGGCGCTTCATCGCCCATTGCCGCGCCGCAATCCAAGCGGCAAAACTGGCAAGGCGAGCTGCTGCCCGATGACTTGAATGTGCCGCTGGTGCTGATCGCACACGACTTGAGCCCTGCCGACATGTTGCAGTTCAAGCGTGATGTGTTTGTGGGCTTTGCAACCGACGTGGGCGGCAAAACCTCGCACACCGCCATTGTGGCCCGCAGCATGGACATTCCTGCCGTGGTGGGCGCACGCGCTGCCAGCCAGCTCGTGCAGCAAGACGATTGGGTCATCATCGATGGCGATGCAGGCGTGTTGGTGGTCAACCCCAGCCCCATCGTGTTGGCCGAATACGGCTTTAAGCAGCGCCAAGCCGAGGTGGAACGCGAGCGGCTAGCGCGGCTGAAAAACACACCAGCAGTAACGCTTGACGGCGAGGCCATTGAGCTGATGGCCAACATTGAAACGCCTGAAGACGCGGCCGCAGCACGCGCAGCAGGCGCGAAGGGTGTAGGCCTCTTTCGCACTGAGTTTTTGTTCATGGGGCGAAGTGGCGTGCTGCCCGATGAAGAGGAGCAAACCGCCGCCTATACCAAGGCCGTGCTTGCGATGCAGGGCTTGCCGATGACGATCCGCACCGTGGATGTGGGCGCAGACAAACCCCTGGACCGCACCGCGAAAACCGACACCCACTTGAACCCCGCCATGGGCCAGCGCGCGATTCGATGGAGCTTGGCCGATCCCGCCATGTTCCTCACGCAGCTGCGCGCAGTGCTGCGCGCCAGCGCCCAGGGCCTGGTGCATCTGCTCGTGCCGATGGTGGCGAGCGCCCGCGAATTGAAGCAAACCCGCAATTTGCTGGAGCGCGCCCGCGCGCAGCTGGATCGGCGCGGCCAAGCGCACGGCCAAGTGCTGATTGGCGCGATGATCGAAATTCCCGCTGCGGTGATCGCCCTCGATGCGATCTTGCCGGAAGTGGATTTCGTGTCAATTGGCACCAATGATTTGATCCAGTACACGCTCGCCATCGACCGCGCAGATGAGACTGTGGCAAGCCTTTACGACCCGCTTCACCCCGCCGTGCTGCGCCTGATCGGCCAAACCATCACCCAAGCCACGGCTGCTGGCAAACAGGTGTGTGTGTGCGGCGAAATGGCGGGCGATGCGCACTTCACCGCCCTGCTCCTCGGCATGGGCCTGCGCAGCTTTTCGATGCACCCCAGCCAGCTTTTGCGCATCAAGCAAGAAATCCTGCGCGCCGACACCCGCCGCCTGAAAGTCTGGGCGCAGCGGGTGCTGCAAGCCCTAGAGCCCAAGCTGGCGATGCTTGACAAGCCCTAGTCCGCATTGGCGGTCTGGCGCAATTGCGCTAACATGTGCTCATGTTTTCAGCAACACCCTCCCCTGTGACCCGAGCCTTCTGCGCTCGCGGCACGGTGTTGCGCGCCCTCCCCCTCCTTCTTCTTCGCTGACGACCGAAGCGCTTTGCTTCGGTCACATGCCGTTCACCCCAGGCAGGATGCCTCATGTCCACATCTGACACCACCATCACCTACCACCCCTCGGCCATTGAGCAAGCCATTCAAGCCCAATGGGCTGCTGGCGATGTGTACCGCGTCGCGGAAGATGCATCAAAGCCGAAGTACTACGCCTGCTCGATGCTGCCGTATCCCAGCGGCAAGCTGCACATGGGCCATGTGCGCAACTACACGATCAACGACATGTTGACGCGCCAATTGCGCATGAAGGGCTACAACGTGCTGATGCCGATGGGCTGGGATGCCTTTGGCTTGCCCGCAGAAAACGCCGCCATGAAAAACGGCGTGCCGCCTGCGCAGTGGACTTACCAAAACATCGCCCACATGAAGGGCCAGATGAGATCCATGGGCCTGGCGATCGACTGGAGCCGCGAAATGGCGGCCTGCGATCCGGGCTACTACAAATGGAACCAGTGGCTCTTCTTGAAGATGCTGGAGCGCGGCATCGCGTACCGCAAAACCCAAATCGTGAATTGGGATCCGGTGGACATGACCGTGCTGGCCAACGAGCAAGTGATCGATGGGCGCGGCTGGCGCACCGGCGCGCTGGTTGAGAAGCGCGAAATTCCGGGCTACTACCTGAAGATCACCGACTACGCGCAGGAGTTGCTGGATGCCGTGGCCGACCCGGCCAGCCCGCAATACCTGAGCGGCTGGCCAGACCGCGTGCGCGCCATGCAAGAAAACTGGATCGGCAAAAGCGAAGGCCTGCGATTCGCGTTCCCGCACGAGATTCGCGCTGCCGATGGCAGCTTGATTCAAGACGGCAAGATGTACGTCTTCACCACGCGCGCCGACACCATCATGGGCGTGACCTTCGTGGCGGTGGCGCCTGAGCACCCGCTGGCCGTGCGTGCAGGCGAGCTGAACCCGGCACTGGCCGCGAAGATCGAGGCGCTGAAAGCCGGTGGCACCACCGAGGCGGAGCTCGCGCAAAAAGAAAAAGAAGGCGTGGCCACAGGCTTGTTTGTGACGCACCCCTTGACCGGCGCGCAGGTAGAAATCTGGGTGGGCAACTACGTGCTGATCTCTTACGGCGACGGCGCGGTAATGGGCGTGCCTGCGCACGACGAGCGGGATTTTGCGTTTGCGAAGAAATACGGCTTGGGCATCCAGCAAGTGGTTTCCATTCCCGTTCGGGCTGAGCCTGTCGAAGCCCCCGCAGGCCCTTCGACAGGCTCAGGGCGAACGGAATGCACCTTTTCAACCGATGCTTGGCAAGACTGGTACGCCACGAAAGGTGAAGGCGTGGCTGTGAACTCTGGCCCTTACGACGGTTTGAAGTTTCAAGCCTGTGTGGACGCCGTGGCGAAAGACTTGGCCGCAAAGGGCCTGGGCGAGAAAAAAACCACCTGGCGCTTGCGCGATTGGGGCATCAGCCGCCAGCGCTACTGGGGCACGCCGATTCCCATCGTGCATTGCGATGAGCACGGCGCGCAACCCGTGCCTTACGACCAACTGCCCGTGAAGCTGCCCGAGGATTGCATCCCCGACGGCTCTGGCAACCCACTGCATAAACACGCCGGTTTTCATGCGGGCGCAACCTGCCCCATCTGCGGCAAAGCGGCGCGGCGCGAAACCGACACGATGGACACGTTTGTTGATTCGAGCTGGTACTTCATCCGCTATGCGCTGCCCGAGGGCGATCAGGCGGCATCTGCAGTCATGACCAACAGCGCAGTCGACTACTGGATGCCCGGGAGCACAGCAGGCCCCTCCGGTAGCCAAGGTGGCATGGACCAGTACATCGGCGGCATCGAGCACGCGATCCTGCACCTGCTCTACGCCCGCTTTTGGACGAAGGTGATGCGCGACATGGGCTTGGTGAAGGTCGATGAGCCCTTTACCAAACTGCTGTGCCAAGGCATGGTGCTGAACCACATCTTTTCGCGGCGCACTGAGAGCGGCGCAAAGGAATACCACTGGCCGCACGACGTGGAATTCACGCACGACGAGGCGGGTAAAGTGAACGGCGCGAAGTTGAAGCATGCGGTCGGCGACTTGCCCGCAGGCACGCCCATCACCTACGAAGGCGTGGGCACGATGAGCAAGAGCAAAAACAATGGCGTCGACCCGAAAAGCATCATCGACCAGTTTGGCGCGGATACCGCACGGCTGTACACCATGTTCACCGCGCCACCCGAAGCCACGCTGGAATGGAACGATTCAGCCGTGGAGGGTGGCTTTCGGTTCTTGAAGCGTGTGTTTGCATTTGCTACCAAATTCGCATCATCAGATGTAATAAATACCAGGACAGAGGGTGGATTTGATTCCAAAATCGCCCCTGAAGTGCTCTCCCAAGCCTCCAAAGCGGCGCTCGCGCTGCGCAGAGAGCTGCACAGCGTGCTGAAGCAGGTGGACTACGACTACGCCCGCATGCAATACAACACGGTGGTCTCCGGCACGATGAAGATGCTGAACGCGCTGGAAGGCTTCAAAGCCGCTGAAGGCGCTGCCGACCGCGCCGTGCTGGCCGAGGGCTTGGGCCTTTTGCTGCGCGTGCTCTACCCCATCTGCCCGCACCTGTGCGCCCACCTGTGGCAAGCCGCAGGCTATGGCAGCAGTGCAAGCGCCTTGCTCGATGCCCCGTGGCCGCAGGTTGATCCCGCTGCCTTGCAGCAAGCCGAAATCGAGCTGATGCTGCAAATCAACGGCAAGCTGCGCGGTAGCATCACCGTGCCTGCCGACGCCGACAAAGCCGCGATTGAAGCGGCGGCCCTGGCCAGCGAGGCCTTCGTCAAACAAGCCGCAGGCGCCGAGCCCAAAAAGGTAGTGGTGGTGCCTGGG
>JAAFHN010000648.1 GCA_013298415.1 Comamonadaceae bacterium | reverse complement strand
CGAGCACGATGCAGGCCAGCGCCGCCACCCGCAGCACCGCAGCCACCGAGCGCGCAAAAAGCGCATCCACCCAGCGGCCCAAGAGCGGATCGATCAACGCATCGAACAAGCGTGCACCGAGCAGCACCGCGCCAAGCAAGCCGAGTGAAAGGCCAAAGGCCGTGGCGTAGTAATTCGGCAGCAGCACATAGAGCGGCAGCGCCACAAACGCCAGCGGCAAGCCGAGCGCGCCGTAGCGCAGGCCGTTTTTCCAGGAAAAGGCGTCGTTTGCCTGCTCGGGCTCTTGGCCAGCAGCCAAGCCCGGCGTGGCCGCAGCGGGCAAGCTCACTTCTGCGCTCCGGCCAGCAATGCGGTGCGCATGGCTTTTTCACTCGTTTTAGGGTTCAGCCAAATGTCAAAAAAGCGCTCTGCAAACGCATCGTCGCGAAATTGCCCAATTGGCTTGCCGTTAAGGGTAAATTTCACAGGCTGCCCCGGCTGGTGAATGCCGAGCAAACGATCATTTGCACCCACATCGGGAAATGTGCGCAACATGAATTCAAGCCATGCCTTGCCCTGCTCCTCGCTCACCGGCGCCTGATCCTGCATTTCTTTGAGCGAACGCTCCGCAATCAGCTTGCCCTTCAAGTCGCGCAGGTAAGTCAAATCCAAAACAAACGCCGCAGCCGTGGGCTTCGCGGCGCTGAACCCCTCCGCAATCCAAAGCTGCGCGTCATATACCCGCAGCCCAAAAAACGTAAGCCGAGTCCGCCCCGAAAGGCTGAGCCTCGGCAGGCCAACAATCGCAGCCTCGGGCAACGGCACAGCCGCGCCCTGCGCGAACGCAGGAGAAAGCCCAAGCGCGGCCAGGCCAGCCAGCGCGAACAGGCTCTTGCGACGGTTCAGCGGCAGTTTCTGAAGCATTTATGCACCTCTGTCCTCGGATTTACAATATATGTTGCTACGACAGTTGTAGCGGCGTCATGGTTGAAAATGGGAAGTTGGCGACGCGACTCTGGCTTTCTGGAAGTGCCTCTCAGGCCGCCTGCGCGTGCAGCCGCACGCCAAGCGCTTTGGCGACCTTCAGCACCGTTGCAAAGCTAGGGTTACCGCGCTCACTCAGGGCGCGATACAAGCTCTCACGGCTCAAGCCAGCATCTTGGGCAACCTGCGACATGCCCTTTGCGCGTGCGATGTCGCCCAAAGCACGGGCGATACCGCTGCTGTCTTCGGGCGCTTCGTCTAGCCAGGCATCCAGGTAAGCGGCCATCTCTTCAGGCGTGCGCAAGTGCTCGGCCACGTTGTAGGCTGAGGTTTTGGTGCCGGTTGGCATGGTCTTCATGGGCTGAGTCATGGCGAAAGAAGCCATCAAAAACAGTAGCAGCAAATAATGGGAATATCCGGACAGAAGATCATTTTTCGTCAAAAAGACACCCAAACCAATTTGCACGTTGCCGCGATGTGCAGGAGCGCCTTGGCCAGCTGCTCTGGAAGCAGGTTCGGATGGATGATTTGGCCCATTTTTGGTGTCAAATTGGCCATCTGTCCTGGTTTTTTCATGATTGTTTGCTATGTTTTGAGTAGCGACTGCATCAAAGCTTGCGCAGGGTGAACTGCACCACATCTGTATTGCCCGCATCGAATGCGGCTTCGCAGTAGCTCAAGTAGAACTCCCAGGTGCGCATGAAGGCTTCGTCGAACTGCTTGGCGGCCTTCGTGGTCGCGTTCACTAAGCCCGATGAGCGCGGGGCGAGCGCGAGCACGGTGTCGCGCTGGGCGAGGAAGCTGGCGCGCCAGCGGCGCAGGGTCTCGGCGTAGTCGCGGCCAAAGCAGAATTCGTCTTCCACCTCAAGCCCCGCCGCGCGGGCTTGGGCTTTGAAGGCGCTGCGGCTGGGCAGGCAGCCGCCTGGGAAGATGTATTGCTGGATGAAATCCGTGCCTTCGATGTAGCGGTCAAAAAGCGCGTCGTCAATCGTGATGCTTTGGATACAGGCGCGGCCACCGGGCTTCAACAATTTGGCAACTGCTTGGAAGTATTCCGGCCAATATTGCCTGCCCACGGCTTCCACCATTTCGATGCTCGCAATGGCATCAAA
>JAAFHN010000044.1 GCA_013298415.1 Comamonadaceae bacterium | reverse complement strand
GTGCCTGTGCCTGAGACGACGGTGGTCTGCGCAACGGTCTGCGCCCACAGGTCTTGGCTGATGCTGGTGATGCGGCCTGCGGGGTCGTAGCCGTAGCGGGCGAATTCATTGGCCGTTAAGCGGCCTTCGGCATCGAAGCTGCGGCTGGCAGCTTTGCCGTTGAAGTAGCTCCAGCCTGCGGGTTGGCCGAGTGCGGTGTGGGCCAAGTTGCTGACGAGCGGCAGCACGGGCTGAACGACTGGTCTGGCGGCTGTGCCTTTGTTGGGCGCTTGGGTACTGATCCCCGTGATTTGGCCCGAGGCGTTGCGGCTGTAGAGGGCTTTGTGGCCGCTGGGGTAGGTGATGCTGTCGATCAGGCCTGCGGGGGTGTAGGCGTAGGTGATGCTCAGGCGCGTGGGGGCGCTTGGGTTGTCGGCCACGGTGTGCAGGGCTTGGGTGACGCGGCCCAATGCGTCGTGGGCGTAGGCGGTGCTGCCGCCGGGGCTTGAGTGGCTGGTGAGCTGGCCAATCTGAATTGGCGTTGCGTCGTAGTTGAATTGGTGAGTTTGCCCCCCTGAGCTCAGCAAGCCACCCGAGCCAAACTGGATGCTGCTGGGCCTGCCCAGGTCGTCGCGGTTGGTGGTGGTTTGGATGCCGCGTGCATCGGTGCTGGATTGTTCCTGGCCTGCTGCATCGCGCTGGATGCTGCTTGAGCCGCTGTCGGGTGAGGTCTCAGCCAGCACTTCGCCCCAGGCGTTGCGGCTGTATTGGGTGGCGATGCCTTTGGGGTCGGTGGCTTTGCTCAAATGATCTTGGGGCGTGTAGCTGGCGCTACTTGCTGCACCATCGGGCAAGGTGGTGGCCACCACTCGGCGCAGCGGGTCTAGGCTCTGACTCGTCGCCTCATTCGCGGGGTTGGTGGTGCTTTGCAGCTCGCCATTGGCATCAAAGGCAAATCGGGTGGCGGGCGTGACTGCGCCTGCGATGGCCGAGACACGGTTTTGCGCATCAATCACGCGGCGGGTGGCGGCGACCAAGCTGCCGGAAGCATCGCGCAGCTCTTCATCGCGGCGGTTGCCCATGCCGTCGAGCGTGTATGCAACCCGGTTTCCTCGGTTGTCGGCAACGGCGGTGACGCGCTGGGCTGCGTCGTAGCTGTAGCTGAGCACCAGGCCGCTGGGTTGGGTGGCGGTGGCGATTGCGCCAAACGGGGTGTAGGTGAAGCGGCTGGTTTGCTGCTGAGCGGCGGGCAAGTTGCTGCCGCGCACGGTGGCCAGCAGGCGGCCACGCGGGTCGTAGCTGTGGGTGCTCACCAATCCGTTAGGGGCGGTTTCGGTCAACACGCGGCCTGCGCTATCGTGGGTGAAGCGGGTGGTGTGACCTGCGGGGTTGGTGATGCGGTTCAGGTTGCCTACCGCGTCGTAGCCGTAGCTGGTGATGCGGTTGAGTGGATCGGTGCTGCTTTCCAGCAAGCCCGCCACGCCCGATGCATTGGCCGCAGTCACGCCCGCAGCGGTGTAGCTGCTGCGCCAGGTGCGCACTTGGCCGTTGCTGGAGTTGCCCGTGGTGTCAGTCTCTGCGCGGGTGAGTTCGTTGCCCAGGGCATCGTAGGTGTAGTCAGTCGTTTTGCCAGGCGCGGTGATGCGGGTGGGCAGGCGCAGGCTGGCGTGCCACTCGGTTTGTGTGGTTCGGGCTTGTGGGGTGCCAGCGGCTTGGGTTTCGCTGGTTTTGAGGCGGCGGGTGGTGTCCCAGGCGCTCAGGGTCACATTGCCTTGGTAATCCACTTCGCGGCTGGGCAAGGTGGTGCCAGGCACGAGATCGCGGCTGGCAAATGCTTCTTGGTCAGGCCCATCGCCGCCAACCACGCGCACGTCGCCATCGCCGCCTTGGAACACCATTTGGCGGGAGTTGCCCAGGGCATCGGTGTAGGGCACGGTCAGGCGGAACTCTTCAGGCCCGGGTGCTGCGAGGCTCAGCTTGCCGGGGCCGCCCCACACAGGGCCGGAGCCCCCACCCGACCCATACGCGGGTGGGTAGGTGAATTGGAAGGCATTGGAGTCTCCCGCTCGCTGGGTGCTCACCGCACGGTTGAGCGTGTCGTACGCGAAGGTGGAAAGCCGGGTGTTGGCCTCATCGGTGACGCCGGTGAGCAAATGCGTGCGGTTGGCCTCTGGCGCGTAGTGGTAGCTGCGCGAAGCACCACCGGGTAGGCCCACGCTTGCGGGCTGGCCGGCGGAGGTGTAGGTGTAGCTGAGCGACTGGCCATCGGGCTGGCCCACACCGCTCAGGCGGCCTTGCGCGTCGTAGGCAAACGTGAGCTTGCGGCCAAAGGCATTGCGCACTTCGGCCAGCCGCTGCAGGGGGGCGTAGCTCGGAGTGGTGCTGGTCGAGGCGCTCGGGACGCTCGTGTACGCAAAGGTGTAGGTGCGGCCATCACGCTCCACCAGGGCAGTGGGCATGCCAATGCTCGTTGTGAGCGTGTTGCTGATGCTGGTGGGCGAGAGCGTGAATTGCCAGCGCTCGTCGCGCCCAGGCGGGGTGAGCGTGAGCAGGCGCTGACCTGGGAAGGCGGGGCTGGCCACATCGGTGAGCTGCACTACCGCAGTCGAGCCCAAGCCGTCCACTGTCCAGGTGCTGGTGCCTGGTGCGCGGTAGGCGGTGAACGGCTGCCTGCCATCGCCAAAAGCCACGCGCAGTTGGAGCGAAGTTGGCGTGGTTTGCTGCGGCGAGGATTCGCTCAACTGCGCCTGCACCGCCCAGTTGTGCCCCCAGTTGCCGCCCAAGTTACCCGGCGCGTCTTTGTCCGAGCTGCTGTAGCGGCGGCTGAAGTTCAACGGGTGCGCGCCGCTCTCGCTGAAGTCCGTTTCCGTTTCCAGCTTGGTGCCAGTGGCAGGGCTGATGGGGTTGCCCTTGCACCCGCCGCAGGGGGGAGATGGCTCGACGGTGATGAGTTTCGTAGCTGGCGCGACACAGTCTGCACAGGTTGCGATGACGGTTGGATAAGTCCAATCGGCGGTGTAGGGTGGGGCGTAGATGATTGTGACCTCGCCCTTTGCGTCCGTGGTGCTGCTCAACGTCACAGCGCCACCGCCGCCATCGACCGTGACACCAAGCGCGACACCCGCCTTCGGTCGACTGCCAGCGGTGACTGTGGCAGTCAGGGTCAGCGCGGGACCTGCAAGCTTGCCTTTGGTTGTGCTCGGACCACGAAGCTCGATCTTTGTGACCTCTTGAACACACTGCGCGTAACGCTGCCTGTAGATGCCGTTGACCACTTGGTCGTAAACCCGCAAAAGTCGAGGTGCATCTTGGCAGCGGCAAGGTTCCTCGCTGTTCTGTGCATTCACCCGAGCCGAACCTGCCGGGCAGACCTTTTGGACCTCTCTCCCCCACTCGCAGTAGTCAGGGCGTCCACAAAAAAAGCCTGAGTCCCTCGTCGTGCGAAGAACGCAGGTCCATTGTTTGTTGTAGTCGGTCCCAGTGTTCGCAAACGGTCCCTGGATGCGGTCAAGCGAGTATCCAGAGTTCGGGGATCTGGCTATCCCCTCCACCAGAGTGGCGTCACATGCTTCAGCGTAAGAGTCAAACGGACGTGCAACCAGCGGATAAGTCGGTCTGTAGGAGTTGGTTTCAAGCACCATGAAGTGAGCGGGCACTTCATCAAAAAGGTAGCGCGGATCTGACGGCTGTTGCGCATGCGCCCCGGCGGTCCACACAAGCGAAAACGCTGAGAGCACAAACACGGCTCGCAAACAGCGCACAAACAAAACCAAACTCTTCATCACGGCGCTCCAAGCCCTCCCAGCGCTCCCTGCAGCGATCCCAGGACCAGGTCTCCCGTTTTGCAAAACGCACGTGGTTGTTGCAACCATTTTCATAGCATTGGATCCAATGATCATATGGACAGTGCAGCAGTGTGCTAAAAATTTCGCCCCTAGGCGACCTACCCAGTACTGAGTATAGTGAATCAGGGATGCAGGGCATCCGGTACTGGGTGGTGTATGCCGTGGCGCATCTGCGCCGCCGCCTGCCGATGCGCCAAGCTGTGCGCCAGGTCGTCCAGCACGTCTTGCAGCTGCGCCACCGCCCTGCCGATTTGCGTGGGGGCGGGGTGGGGCGTGGTGAGGTGCACGCGCTCATCGGCGAGCGCTATAGCGTTGAGGGCAATGCCGTGTTTTGCAAACGATGCACCGAGCTGGGTGCGGCGGCCTCTCAACCAGGCGCGGGTGGTTTGGTAGGCGTGGTCGGCCAAGGCTTTGCGCTGGCTGTAGCTGAAGGTGTTGGCTAAATACATCTCGGGATCGCGGTGGTTGGGCTCGACCAGCACGATCTGCGTTTGCGGAAAATCTCGCGCATAGTTGCGCAGGCCCAGCTCCATGCGCGAATGGATCATGCTGCGAAAGGTTTGGGAGAGCACCGTGGTCAAGCCGCCTGCGGCGACTTGACCATGGCCCACGCTTCAAATGGGCTGGGGCTTATCCACTTGAAGGCGTGTGGTCGCGGCGCGGGCAGAAGGAGCCTTGCTTTTCCAACGCATGCCGAATGTCTGCATGGCCGCTTGGGCCGCGCGTTCGGCCTCTCGGCTCAGGGCTTGCGAGCTGTCACCCGCTTGCGCAGTCATCTGGGCGCGGATTTGATGGATTTCCGCGACGATGGGGTCAGTCCACATGTTCAGCTCTCCTGAAGCTCTAGGGGCGTGCAGAGCCTCGGGCAGGCGTAGCCAAGCTCTGTACAGGTATTTTCGATCAAATGCATGGTTTGCGCATTCGCGATGTGCTTGCAGTTCCAAGTGAGCAGAAAATCTACGCCGTGAACCGCGCACACGGCGATGTGCAAGGCATCCAGCCTGGCTTTGGCAGGCACAGATTTTTGTGCGATCAGGGCATCGGCCAGCGCTTCAACCTCGGGGCTGGTTTGAAGCAAGGTCGCGTTGGCAATGAGCCCCATTCGGGTTTGCGCTTTTGCGTGATCCCCTTGGCTGATTTCAGCAATCAAGTAGACGGAGATGCACATTTCGAACTGGCTGATGCGCTCCCAGAAATCCAGGGTAACTTGCTGATGCGCGGCCACCACGAGATCACGGCTTGTACGCGACGTCAGGTAGCTGATGACTGAGGATTCGATGTAGACGCGCCTGGGCATTTGTGCATGTTAGCGACTCCGAGTCGCGCTTGGGCGACGGCAGGCTCAAGCCGCCGCCTGGCGATGCGCCAAGCTGTGCGCCAAGTCATCCAACACGTCTTGCAACTGCGCAACCGCCCTGCCGATTTGCGTGGGAGCAGGGTGGGGCGTGGTGAGGTGCACGCGCTCATCGGCGAGCGCTACGGCGTTGAGGGCAATGCCGTGTTTGGCAAACGATGCACCGAGCTGGGTGCGACGGCCTCTCAACCAGGCGCGGGTGGTTTGGTAGGCGTGCTCGGCCAAGGCTTTGCGCTGGCTGTAGCTGAAGGTGTTGGCCAAATACATCTCGGGATCGCGGTGGTTGGGCTCCACGAGCACGATCTGCGTTTGCGGAAAATCCCGCGCGTAATTGCGCAAACCCAGCTCCATGCGCGAATGGATCATGCTGCGAAAGGTTTGGGAGAGCACCGTGGGCAGGCCGCCTTCGATGATGGCCGGAATGCGCTGACGCTCCGGCGGCAAGCCCCGATGCATGATGCGTTGCACTTCGGGCAAGGTCGCGTCAAACGGCACGAGCGGGTTCACGCACAGCAAGAGATCAATGCCTTCTTGCAGCGCAAGCGTGGCATGCATGGTTTTTTTCAGCGCGCCGTCTACGAAGTAGGCGTCTTTGATTTCCACGGGCGGAAAAAGCCCTGGCAGCGCAGCGCTCGCCTGCACGGCTTTGGAAATCGGCACGTCGTCTAGGCCAGGCTGGCCAAAAGGCGCGGCTTCCCCGCTGTCGAGGTGGGTGGCAACGAGGGTGAGCTTGGTGCGCAGTTGCCGAAAGTCGTTGGTGCGGCCAGGGGCGGAAAAAATCTCGCTCAAGCGCTGATCGATGTAGTCGTTGTTGCAAATGCCAGCCGGCAAAGCCGCACCCAGCATTTCCAGCACCTGCATGCGCGATTTGCGCAGCAAAAGCGCGGTAAACGCAGCCCGCCCCACCAAGCCAGGAAGCGAAATGAGGCGGCGCGCAAGCTCGCCCCAGGCCGGGCGCATCAGCTCGCGCGGGTCAAAGGCATCTTGGTTGTCGTCGTCCACAAACATGGCGACCAGCTCTCGCGGCGTGATGCCATTGGCCAAGCCTGCTGCGATGAAGCCGCCAGACGACACACCCACGTAGTGATCGAGTTGCGTGAAATCGATGCCATCCAGCGAATCTTGCAAGGCGCAGAGCGCGCCCAGCTCGTACACGGCGCCGAGCGGGCCGCCACCGGCCAAGGCAAGTGCGATGCGGGGCTTTGCGGTGGAATTTGGCTTGGCTTGAAGTGAGCGCGTTTTCTGGGCAGCGGGCATGGACAGACGAAGGCAAAGGAAGCAAAGAAAGCAAAGAAAAAGGGGCGCAAAGCCCCTTTTTGGCGAAAAAGCGCGAGGCTTTAGCTGGCGGCCACTTCAGCCACAGCAGCTTTCACGGTTTTGGCAGCCTTGGCCACTTTGGCTGGCGCGGCTTTCACGGCCTTCACAGCCTTGGTGGCGGCTTTAGGAGCTGCCTTGGCCATCTTGGGCATGGCAACTTTGGGGGCGGCTGCTTTCGGTGCTGCGGCTTTTGCGGCTTTTTGCACGGCTTTGTTCAGATCGTCCACGCGGGCCACCAGGGCTTCGATGTCTTTGGCAGAAGGCACGCCGAGCTTGTTGAGGGCTTTGGCCACGCGCTCTTCGAAGATGCCTTCCAGCTTGTCCCACTGGCCGGTGGCTTTGCCGCCGATGCCTTGGGCCAGATTGGCCACTTTGTTGGTCACTTCCGAAACGCGCTCTTCCACGCCAGCTTGTGTGCGGCGTTGCAGGCTCAAGCCCTCTTTCACCAGGGTTTCAAACACTTTGGTGCCTTCGCTTTGCGCTTTGGCAAATGCGCCCATGCCGGCCAGCCAAATTTGCTGCGCGGATTCTTTGACGGTGCTGGCGAGTTGAGCGCTGTCGGCTTTGGTGGATTTGAGTTTGTTGAGTTTTTTGACCATGAGGGACTCCGTTAAAAAAGTGAAACGGCAGCACCAAAATTTGAGTGAGCCGACAGGGCGCAACTGTAGGCAAACTCATCGCAAAGGTTTAGGGTGCGGCAACTACTGCCCTAGGCGAAGCGCTCTACGCAAAGTGGGGGCGTATAGAGGTGAACCCTGAAGCCCCGAGGCCTGGTATTCGCTAACAATGACAGCATCCTTACTCGTTCGGAGCAACAAGCATGCAGTATTTCGTCACGGGGGCCACCGGCTTCATCGGCAAGCGTTTGGTCAAAGCCCTGCTGGCGCGCAAAGGCGCCACCGTTCACTTCTTGATCCGCAAAGAAAGCGAGGGCAAAGTAGCTGGCCTGCGCGAATACTGGGGCGCCAGTGCCGCCAAAGCCATCCCTGTGTATGGCGACCTCACCAGCAAAAAGCTGGGCATCCCAACCGACCAGCTGAAGGCGCTGAAAGGCAGCATCGATCATTTCTACCACCTTGCTGCCGTGTACGACTTGGGTGCGGATGAGGCCAGCCAAATCGCGGTGAACATCGAAGGCACGCGCAACACGGTGGACGCCGCCAAGGCGATGGATGCCAAACACTTCCACCACGTGAGCAGCATTGCCGCTGCAGGCCTGTACGAAGGCGTGTGGCGTGAAGACATGTTCGATGAGGCCGAGAACATCGACCACCCCTACTTCATGACCAAGCACGAGAGCGAAAAAATCGTGCGCAAGGAGTACAAAGGCTCATGGACGGTGTACCGCCCCGCGCTGGTGGTGGGCGACAGCAAAACCGGCGAGATGGACAAGATCGACGGGCCGTATTACCTCTTCAAGCTCATCCAGCGCATGCGCCAGTTTTTGCCGCCGTGGATGCCGAGCATCGGCTTGGAAGGCGGCCGCATCAACATCGTGCCGGTGGACTTTGTGGTGTCTGCCATCGACCACATTTCGCACAAAGTCAGCAAAGGTGGCGGCTGCTACCACCTGACCGACCCCATGGGCTACCGCGTGGGTGATGTGCTGGCCACGTTTGCCAAAGCCGCGCACGCACCGAAATTCGGTTTGTTTGTGAACGCAGCGTTGATGGGCTTCATCCCTGGCAGCATCAAAAAAGGCATGCTGGCCCTCGCGCCCGTTCGCCGGGTGAAAGCTGCGGTCATGAAGGACTTGGGCCTTCCCGACGATTTCCTGCAATTCATCAACTACCCCACGCGCTTCGATTGCCGCGAAACCCAAGCCGCGCTCAAAGGCAGCGGCATCGAATGCCCCAACCTCAACGACTACTCCAATGTGCTCTGGGATTACTGGGAGCGCCACCTGGATCCCGCGCTCTTCATTGACCGCAGCTTGAAGGGTGTGGTGGGCGGCAAAGTAGTGCTCGTGACCGGCGGCTCATCGGGCATTGGCCTGTCGGCCTCTTGCCGTTTTGCCGAAGCCGGGGCCATCACCATCATCTGCGCCCGCGATGAAGCAAAGCTTGCCGAAGCAGTCAAAGAGATCACGGCCTACGCCAAAGAAAAAGGCAACAAAGACCCGCAAGTGTTTGCCTATCCAGCCGACGTGGCCAATGCCGAGAGTTGCGCTGAGTTTGTGAAAACACTCGAAGCCAACCATGGCGGCGTGGACTTCCTCATCAACAACGCCGGCCGCTCGATCCGCCGCGCGATCGAGTCCAGCTACGACCGCTTCCACGACTTTGAGCGCACCATGCAGCTCAACTACTTCGGCGCACTGCGCGTGACGATGGGCTTGCTACCGGGCATGGTGGCGAAGAAAAAGGGCCACATCGTCAACATCAGCTCGATCAGCGTGCTCGTGAACGCGCCGCGCTTCTCGGCCTACGTGGCCTCAAAGGCCGCGCTGGACGCATGGACCAATTGCGCCTCATCTGAGATGGCCGACCAAGGCATCACCTTCACCACGATCAACATGCCGCTGGTGCGCACGCCCATGACCGCGCCGACCAAGATCTACGACAGCATGCCGCTCTTGAAGCCCGAAGAAGCCGCCGACATGATCGTGCAAGCCTGTGTGGAAAAGCCAGCCCGCATCGCCACCCGCCTGGGCGTGTTCGGCGAAATCCTCCACGCACTCGCCCCGCGCGTGACGCAAATCGTGATGAACACCAGCTTCCGCATGTTCCCCGACAGCGCCGCCGCCAAAGGCGAAAAAGATCCCAAGACCAAGCTCTCCGCCGAAGCCATCGCCATGTCGCAAATGATGCGAGGCATTCACTTCTGACGGGTTCGGGGGTCAGGGGCAGAACAGCCCTTTTTGAACGCAAAGTTCGCAAAAGAGCGCAAAGGACGCAGAGTCAATCCGAAAGATGACTTTGCTTTCTTTTTTGTAGCGTCGGATGATGAAAATACCTGGACAGAGGGCTGTTTTCACTTCAAATCGGCTGTCTTGTCGTGTTTTTCGCGCCCTTTCCGCGCTTTTCGCGTTACGGCTGTTCCTGACCCTCCACACCGACTCACCCCGCCATTTGCCCGCGCGTCTCGGCGGCTTCTGACTGCACCCAATCGACGAAGGTTTGCACATGGGGGGGCACGATGGTACGGGTTGATGTTTGCGCGAGGATGAGCCAGTAGCTCATGGGGGAATCGATGCGCAGCTTGGGCAGGGGCTCGACGAGCTCGCCTGCGGCCAAGGCGCTGGCGACCAGCGGGGTGCGCGCGAGCGTGAGACCCTGGCCTGTAAGCGCGGCTTGGATCATTTGGTGGGCGTAGTTGAAGTAGAGCCAGCGCTTGGGCTGGAGCTTTTTCAAGTCATGCACTTCCAGCCAGCGCCGCCATGAAAGCCAAGTGAAGCTGCTGGAGTACGCATCGCCCGCCTCGATGAAGGGAAAGCGCGCGAAATCGTGGGCGGATTTGATCGCGGGCAGCGATTTCAAAAGCCAAGGGCTCGCCACAGGGGTGAGCTGCTCTTTGAAGAGCTCGATCGCGTGCGGCGGCATGGAAGAGCTTGGTCCGTAGCGCAGCGCCAAATCCACATCGCTCACCTCCAAATCCACGCGGGCTTCGGTGCCGTCGATGCGAAAGTCCACATCGGGCGCGAGCTTTTGGAATTTTTCCAAGCGAGGGATGAGCCACATCGAGGCAAACGAGGCAAAGGTGGTGATCGCCACTTGCTTTCGGCCCACTGTGGCGCGAATTTGGCGCACGGCTGCATCGATCCGCTCCAAGCTGGGGTTGACGGTTGCAAGCAGCGCCTGACCGGCAGCCGTCATCTCGACAGCGCGGGTGTGGCGGTGAAACAGCGGCACGCCCACTTCGTCTTCCAGCCCCTGAATTTGGCGGCTGACAGCGCTTTGCGTGAGGGCCAAGTCTTCAGCCGCGAGCCGAAAGTTCAGGTGCTTGGCCACCGCCACAAACGCGCGCAAATGCCCCGCGCCAATCGCGCGGGTGCGCATCACGGGGCTTGCGGCTTGGGGCACGTTGGCAGGCAAATGAACGGCGGATGGCATGGTTGGTGCTCCATCGGTTTAATGTGATTCACGCATCATTCACGCAGATGAACATCATTGGACTCTTTGCGGGTTTGTACTTACATTACAAACCACTCAAACGGAAAAGAGGTTCAACATGATCACCTACGCTCCAAGCGCATTATCACCATTTGCGCATCAATCTCGTGGCGAGAGACCGTCTCACATGCTCGGCCACGCACACGGCTTTCGGCTGGATCGGCGCGCGGCCATTGCGCTGTCACCCGAGGCCCTGAGCCAACTGCGGGTGAACAAAGGCACGCTCTGGCTCACCCGCAGCGGCGACGAGAAGGACTATTTTTTAGCCGCAGACACCCCTGCGCTGCGCCTGCGCGCGGGCGAGGTTTGGGTGGCGGAATCGATGGGCGGCGAGGCACGCTTTGATCTGGATGCGGTGCCTGTTGCAGCCACCATCAAAGCGCCGCGCTTGGCCTTTGCAGCCACGCCCACGCCTGTGCTGCGCGCCGCAGCGGCGGGCTTTGCCTTCGCAGCGGGCTTCTTCGCGTTTGCCGAGCGCAAAGCCGCCTCCATGGCCAGCCGCGCCCAAGGCGCCATGAAATGCCGCGCCTCCATCGCTTGCTCAGGCGCGGTCACGTAAGGCATTCCCACGGTTTTTTCGGGTGATTCGTAGAGGAACTGGCG
>JAAFHN010000047.1 GCA_013298415.1 Comamonadaceae bacterium | reverse complement strand
CAGCGCGCTCGCTGTGTTGGCGTGCTCCCGCGCATAGGCTTGCACCAAGCGGCGCACGGCACCCGCCGAGCCCTGCGCATTGCGGTTGGAGCTGTCGGAAAGCAGTTCCACCACGGGCACTTCACCTGCTTCAATTTTGCTAGCAAAGTCTTGAGGAATCTTCACGACAGCGTGGCCAAACTTTGAAGATTTGAGCTGCGCTTCGTACTCTGCAGGTGGTGACTTGATGATGAAGCTTTGGCGCTGCAAAAAATTCACGAGCCCAGGCGCGAACTCTGCGCCCACCAAGTACACCTCACGCTGCTCGGCGCGCTCTTCAAAGCCAGCCACGATGCTGGAAATGATGCCCAGCATCAGCGGCACGCTGATGAGCGAGGCGAGCATCACGGCAATCAGGGTTTTGCGATCACGCAGCGCGTCAATCCACTCTTTGCCAAACACGCGCCGCGCAATCGCCAGCGCGCTCAGAGATGTCTTGTTTGCGGCGCTCATGCTGAGGCTCCTGCGGTGGGCTGAGGTGCGTTGGTCGGGTCAAAAGCAAGCCGCACGAAGGCTTCTTCAAAATCGGTTTGCCCCGTGCGCGCAAGCAATTCGGGCACGCTGCCTTGGGCCACCGTGCGGCCTTGGCTCACGATGTAGACCGATTCACACAGGCGCTCCACCTCTTGCATGATGTGTGTGGAAAGCACGATGCATTTGCCACCACCAGCGGCGCTTTTCAAATGCAGCAGCACTTCGCGCAAAGCCCGCGTGGCCACCACGTCTAAGCCATTCGTGGGCTCATCGAGCACGATGTTGGCAGGGTCGTGCACCATCGCGCGGCCCAGGCTTACCTTCATGCGCTCGCCTTGGCTGAACCCATCCACGCGGCGGTTGAGGAGCGGCTTCATGTCGAGCAGCTCGCCCAAAGCATCTGCGCGGGCAAAAGCGGCATCGGAATCCATGCCTTGCAAGCGGCCAAAGTAGGCAATGTTTTCTCTGGCGCTCAGGCGTGGGTACAGGCCCCGCGCATCGCTGAGCAAGCCCATGCGCTGCAAGGCTTGCTGGGGCTCTTGCTGCACGTCGATGCCATCCACACGCATCTGCCCCGAATCCGGCGCGATCAGGCCAGCGAGCATGCGCAAGCTGGTGGTTTTGCCCGCGCCGTTCGGCCCAAGCAGGCCGGTGATTGAGCCGTCAGCCGCTGAAAAGCTCACGTCGGCCACGGCCTGCACCATGATGGGCGTGGGCTTTTTCAAAAGTCCCAGGATGCCGCTGGCTCGTTTGCCGGGTGTTGTGAAGGCTTTTTGGAGTTGCTTGACTTCGATCATGGCTTTGCGGCCTCCAGCGCCACCGGCATTGCAAAGGGCAAGGGCCTGGGAATGCGTTCCACGCATTTGGCATCCACTGCGAGGGCTTTGGCATCGTCTGCTTGGTGGATGAATTGGTAGAGGATGTCTTTGCCGCAGCCCACCGCCATCACGCCGTGGCCCACTTGGGGCGCAATCACGTGCCGAGCTTGCGGGCCTAGCGCTTTGGCCGTGCGCTCGCCATGGCGCGGCGGCGTGACCGGATCGGCCCCACCGCTCATCACCAGCACCGGCACTTTCGCTGCGGGCAGGGTGTAGAACGCGGCCGACACTGGCGCTTGCGGCCAGTTGCTGCACACATCGGTGTAGAGCTTGCGCAAGCTGCCCGAAAAGGTGTTGCTCACAGGCGCAGCGGCCGACATGCGCGGGAAATCTTCTGCGCACACCACGCTGAAGTGCATGCCCCAGGCCAGTTCGGTGGCTGGCGTGGCCATGCCGCCTGCCAGGCCCATCAGAGGCGCGTAGTCGCCCTGTGCGGCTTGGGAAATGGCCAGGGGCAGCGCCTGTGCAAGGCTTGGCACATAAAGCGGCGAGCGCAGCGAAGCCAGCAGCATCTCGCGCGTGAGCACGAGCTTTTCGCGCTGCAAAGTCACGGGATGGCGCACATCAAGCGGCTGGGGCAAGGCAGCGAGCGCGCGCTCCAGGCTTTGCGCCAGCTTGGGGTGGCGTGCGTTGCAAGACTTGTCGGCCTCGCAGGCTTTGAACACCGCTTGCAGCGCGGCATCTGCATCTTGCTCAAACGCATCGGGCAACACCATGTCAGGCGGGGCCACGCCATCGATCACCACGCGCCGCACGCTGCTCGGATACTGGCGCATGTAGTCCAGCGCAGCGCGCGTGCCGTAGCTTGCGCCAACCAGGTTCAGCTTTTCAGCACCGATTGCCACGCGGATCGCTTCGATGTCTTTGCTGGCTTTCTCTGTGGTGAAGTGCGTGAGCTGCTCCTCGGTCAGCCCATGCTTGGCCTTCAGCGCCGTTTTGCATTGCAGCATGCGCTGGGCAACAGCTCCCATGTCGCTCGCAGCCATGGGCTCGCGCGGATTGCTAGTGCAATCCAAGCCCGTGCTTTTGCCCACGCCGCGCTGATCCACCACAATCACGTCCCGCCGATTTCTGAGCCGGTTGAACAAGCCTTGGGCGACCGGCGCCAGTTTCATGCCGCTTTGCCCCGGCCCACCGGCAAACAACACCACTGGATCGGGCAGTTTGTTGCGCGCGATCGCGGGCAGCACGGCGAAGTGAACGTCGATTTGCTTGGCCGACGGTTTTGCTTCGTCCAGTGGGCGGCTGACTTTGCCGCACATCACTTGGGAATCGATGCCGGGCAGGCGGCAGGGCGTGAGTGCTGGCGCCTGGCCCTGGGCGCACAGCGCGCCCGCTGCCAGGGCAAGCCCCGCGCCGATCAGCGTTCGTTTGACTTGGTTTCTCATGCCACCCATTTTGCCGAGCATCGCGCCGCGCCATGTACACAAGCGACAAATGCGCGAGATTTGCGATGAGTGGCCGGTTTTCAAGGCCGAGCGGACCGCACATTCGCAGCCACTCTACCTGCCAATCGCGTAGCCCACCATCTCGCGCCACACAGCGCGCACCCCAGAGGAACCTGACTGCCCGGGAAACAGGCTCACCATCAGGCTATCGCGTGGCAAGCTAAAGCCTGTCGGCGCGGGCACCACCTCGATGCCCAGCGCCTTGGCCTCCGCCTCAAAAGACCGAACGCTTCGGGGCATGTGGTACGCATGCGTCACCAGCAAAACGCGCCGTATGCCCGCTTTGGCCAGCAGGGGCATCATGATCCTCGCGCTCTCCTGGGTGTAGCGCGACTGATTTTCCACAAAGCGCAGCTCAATGCCGTGCTCCCGCCGCAGCACCTCAGCCGTGATCTCCGCCTCGGTTTTGCGGGACACACTGAGCGCCGAGGTTGAAACTCCCCCGGAAAATGCCATGGGCAAGCCCGTCTGCCGGTGCAGCCAAACGCCGTAGCGCACGCGTTGCATGGCATCGGGCGACACGTCGGCCAAACCCGTTTCCGGCTGCTCGGGCAGGCGCCCACCCCCCAGAACCAAAATCACGGTGGAGGGGTCTGACTTCAGCTTGCTAAGCTCAGCCATTCCGAGCGGTTTCAGCTCACCCACCCATCGGCGTTCCAGCGCTTCGCCCAGCAGCGGCGTCGATGTGACCCAAAGCCCGACAATGGAGAACGCGAACAAGGCCACCGCGCTTTTGCGCCAGGGATTTTTGCGGAGTGCCAACCCTGCGCCCAACGCAATCAAGGGCAAAAACGGCACAGGTGGCAACAAGAGCGACGTGAGCGGCGGACGAAGCAGCTCGATCAATTCAGAAAGCATAGGTGTATTGTGACGACGCAAGAGACAAACCAAATCACACTCGGTGGCGGCTGCTTTTGGTGCACAGAAGCCGTGTTTTTGCGGGTGCGAGGCGTGCTCGCCGTGGAGTCAGGCTACTGCAACGGCCACACGGAAAACCCCAGCTACGAAGACATTTGCGGCGGCGACACCGGCCACGCCGAAGTGGTGCAAATCACGTTTGATCCTGCGCGGCTCAGCCTTGAGACCGTGCTCGACATTTTCATGGGCACCCACGACCCAACCAGCCTGAATGCCCAAGGCAACGATGTGGGCACGCAATACCGCAGTGGCATCTACGCACACTCGCAGGATCAGCTCTTGATCTGCAAAACCTACCTCGACGACGCGAAATCCAAAGCCCACGGCTGGTTTGCCAAACCCATCGTCACCGAACTCGCCATGCGCAGCAACTACACAAAAGCAGAGAACTACCACCAAAACTACTTTGCCCGCAACCCAAACCAAGGCTATTGCTCCTTTGTGGTCGGCCCCAAAGTAGCCAAGTTTCAAAAGGCTTTTGTTCAGCATTTGAAGTGACTCAGCATCCAAATTGAGCTTGCTGACAGAGCTTTCTCAAGTGATTGACATGACGAGGGCAACGTGATCCAAACCCGGGGATTGGTGGCTAACTACGGCACAACGCAAATCGCTTTTGCCGATGTGGATTGGCAGCAGGGCACGCTCGCTTTGTTGCGGGGGCCGTCTGGCAGCGGAAAAAGCACCTGGCTCGCGCTGGCTGCCGCGCTGAAGTCCCCGCATTCAGGCGAGCTTCGCGTAGCCGGTGTGGACATTTCAAAGCTGCGCCCCGCAGAAGCTGACCGATTCCGCGCCCAAAACGTCGCGCTCCTACCCCAAGCCTTGCAGCTCGTGGACGCCTTGAACGTGGCCGACAACCTAGGCCTCGCCCAGTGGGCCGCTGGCCAGCCACGCGACAACGCGGCAATTGCCGAGCGCTTGAGCCAACTCGGCTTGAGCGACCTCGCCAAACGCCTGCCCCACGAACTCTCCGGCGGCCAAGCCCAGCGCGTGGCCCTCGCCCGCGCCCTGCTCCTGAAACCCAAAGTCATCCTCGCCGACGAACCCACCGCAAGCCTAGACGACGCCGCAGCCCAAGCCGCCATCGACGCCCTGCTCCAAGCCGCCGAAACCAGCAGCGCCACGCTCGTGATCGCCACGCATGACCGGCGCGTGAACGAACAATTCAGCGCACCGGGGCTGGCTGCGCAGGAGATGAGGCTGTGAGCGGTGCTTTGAAACACTGAGGCCACTTCAATATTCGTAGCAACAGATATTGGAAGTACCGGGACAGAGGGTCATTTTTGATCGAAATTGTGCTCAAAGGGGCAGTTGGTGAGTCGAAGTGGTGCGAGCCCTGACTCGGCTCCAATTCAGCAGCCGCAACCGTAGCCGAACGAGTCGCTGCCGAGCACCTTCCAAGCGCCGTTGATGTTGACGAGCACGAGGCGATACCACTTATCGTCGGTTTTGGTGGGGCCTTCTAGATGGCCTGGGCCTTTGCCTTGGCCTTCCCAAACGATGATGTCAGGGATGCCGTCGTGATCCAGGTCGAAGCTACGGTACTCGCCGCGAATGAATCCGGTTTGTCCACGATCGAAGTCAACGGCCCAGACAGAGGCTTCTGCGCGCATACGAGGAAGCGGCCGGCGGGTATAGAACGCAAAGAGACTTCCGTCAGGATTGGGGTTCGTCTTCCGCATTTCCGCCGCGATCTTGTCATCGCCGAAGTAGCGCCAGACCGAAACTTCTGCCGCGCCATAGCCAAACCCATCGATGCAGTCGCCACCAGTCTCGTCGACGTCACCGAACAGGAACCTCTCCTTCCTGACATGGCTGGGTTGCAACCTGAGGGCACCGTCTCGAAACAGTCGAACAAAGCTCACCGGACTCACAAGAGCTTGGCTATAGGACTTCATGTCGTACACGCCCATGCGCCGCTCGACGTCATGGATCTCATCGACCTTTCGGCGCGTCACCAGCGTACGGAAAACGATACCAAAGCGTCCAGATGCTTCCTCGGTTGATGCGTTTGGCGGAGCGATTTCAGACAGACCGCTAAAGTAAGACTGACTGGCAGGCGGCACGTTCAGTGCTCCAATCAGCCCCAGAATTTGGTTGCCACCGCCGCGGCGGCCAGCCGAGTGCTCCGCCAGATGATGCAGTCCAAGCCGCTTCGCAATGTGTCTGACCGTTTCTCTCGCAGTCAGCACACTCTCTTTGTTCTTCAAATCTTGCGGCACATCTTTGGAAAGAGAGGTCAAATCTTGCTCTGCACTTGAGGCCGCAATGCGCTTCACTTCCGACCAATCCAGGAGTTCGTTTGGCTGATCTGCGCGAAGCCCTAGAGCGAGGTGGGCCTTCATCTTTTCAAGCGCGTCGTCCTTGGCCCAAGGGCCAGCTTTTGCCGAGGGCGGTAGATTTTGATGCAAGTCCGTTGCGTAGCTCTCCAGAGCTCGCCAGCTGGGCTTGAGCCAAAAATCTTTCTCGAGATCGGCCCCGCCCCGCAGCGCCAAGGCAAGGCGCATTCGTAGCAGGACGGGCACCTCTGCCTTCAAATACAGACACGCGGTGTAACCCTTGCCGACGTTGGCAAATTGAATTTCGCAGTAGCCCGCCGATGGGGCGTTCGATAGCAGCTTTACCGCGCCATTCATGGACAACCGAGTCACGACATTGCCCTGGATGTTCGGCGCATCGCGCACGATCACGCCGTTGCCGTTTACCCAGCGTTGAGCGACGTCGATGCCATCTGCGCCTGCGCGGGAGCTGGTTATCGGCGTGGCGCTCAAGAACCGGCAGGCAATGTAGCCCTCGCTAACGCCTTCGTTTCTTTCGACGCCCACCGCGCAAAACCCGTCTTTCTCAACTGCGTTCCTCAGCTTCACCTCCGCCCCCCGCCAAGCCGCGCCGATCACTTCAGCATCTGCGCTCGCTGCCGCCCGAATTCGCACTTCGTCGCCGGTGATCCAGCGGGTTTGCGGGTCGGCGGCTTTGGTTTGCGCGCTTGCCGTGCCCACACCACCCAGCCAACCCACCAGGGTGAGCATGGCAACAAGCGCCGCAGTTTGAATCCAAGCTCTCATGCGTTCCCCTTCTTCCACACTTTGCGCTCCGCCATTCGCATTGTCACTACACTTTTCGCAGCAACAAGCTCAATGAATACATGGACAGTGATGCGCTTTGACCCGAAAAACGACTCTTTTGAAGCCTTTTCCCGCCTCCAAACCCCATTGTGCGACCGTGTAGCTCCTAAAGCCTGGCGGGAAAGCCCAAAAATGCGACCCACTCGGCGCGCGAGCCCAGATCCAACATCAAATCGGCTTACTGTCCATGAATTTAAAGGGTTTAACGCTACATATTTTGATATCACGCAGAACTTCCAACTCGCCCGAGACTTGCGCGACATCTGCCCGAGAAACGCTACCTTGACATATCATGATGCATCAAGATCAAACCTGATGGACACCAAAATGACCACCGCCGCGCGAGAAAAGTTCTCCTCTCAGGCCGATCCCGAGCTCTTGGCCGCGATGCGCGAGATGGCGCAGAGCCAAGGGCGGCATTTTCAGGCCCTGCTTGACGAAGCCCTGCGCGACTACATGGATCGCATGCAAACGCAACGGCCGCGCAAGCATGCGATGGCGGCTTTCGCAGCGAGCGTGAGCGAGTTTGATTCGCTCTATCGCAATCTGGCCAAGTAGCCGTGCCCACCAAAGAACTGCCCACCGACTACCTCACGGCAGTCGACGTGATGGCGATGCATACCGAGTTGATCGGGCGCTACGGCGGGCCTGTGGGCCTGCGCGATGCCGCCGCGCTGCAAGCGGCCTTGCACCGACCGCAAAGCGGCTACTACCTTGACATCGTTTCGCAGGCCGCTGCCATGATGGAAAGCTTGGCGATGAACCACCCTTTTGTGGACGGCAACAAGCGGATTGCCTTCGCGGCAACCGATGTGTTTTTGCGCATCAACGGCTGGCGGCTGGATCGCTCCTCAGCCCAAATTTATGCGGAAATGATCGCCATGCTGGAATCCCGGCGCTTTGATTTCGCCAACCTAGAGCCCTGGTTGCGAGGCTTCGCAAGCAAGCCCACCGGGCCCTCACGATGAGAGCCACGCTTCGCTTCGCCTTCGCCCTGCTGGCCCGCCGCCCGGGCGCGACCCTGCTCAACGCGCTTTTACTCGCCCTCGGCCTGGGTGCGGCGGGCTTTGTGTGGTTGGCCAAATCGCAGATGGACGATGCGTTTTCGCGCGATTTGCAGGGGATTGACGCGGTGGTGGGGGCCAAGGGCAGCCCGATGCAGCTGATCTTGGCCAATGTGCTTCACATCGATGTGCCTGCGGGGAATGTGGCTCTGGCCGATGTGCAGGCGCTGCGGAACAACAAGCAAGTGAAGGCGATCATTCCGATCAGCTTGGGCGACAACTTGAGCGGCTTTCGCATCGTGGGCACCACGGCCGACTACGCCGCGCTCTACGGCGTGGGCATCCAGCGCGGCGCGATGTTTGTGCAGCCCATGCAAGCGGTGTTGGGGGCGAGCGTGGCCGCTTCTTTGCCGCTGCAAATCGGCCAAACTTTTGCCGGCACGCACGGCCTGGGCGCAGGCGGCGAGGCGCACAGCAAAGCGCCCTACACGGTCGTGGGCGTGCTGGCCGCCTGCAATTGCGTCTTGGATCGGTTGATCCTCACTCCCACCGAGAGCGTTTGGCGCGTTCACGATGCCGAGCATGCGGCCGATGCGGAGGATCTGAAAGCGATTGAAGAGGCATTGAAAGACCAGCGCGAGATCACGGCGGCGCTGATTCAATACACCACGCCACTTGCCGCCGCGAGCTTTCCGCGCTTTGTGAACCAGCAAACCAAGATGCAGGCTGCGTCTCCCGCCTTTGAAATCACACGGCTCTTGCGCATGCTGGGCGCGGGCACGGCGGTTCTGCAAGGCTTTGCTGCGGTGCTGCTGGTGGTGGCGGGCTTGAGCGTTTGGCTTGCGCTGCTCTCAAGCCTCAGGGAGCGCCGCGCCGATTGGGCAACGCTCAGGCTTTTGGGCGCATCGCGCGCCAAGCTCACCGGGGTACTGGCCGCTCAAGCATTGCTGCTGGCCGTCGTGGCCGCGTTTGGCGGGATCGCGCTTGCGGTGGCGGCGCAAGCTGGCGCAGGCGTGATGGCCGCCGCAAGCGGCGTGGTGGCTTCCAGCGGCACGCCTTCGCTTTCTGGCACGCTGCACCAAGCGCTGGCGCTCTGGTGGCTGCCCCTACTGGCCGCAGGCGTGGCCCTGCTCGCTACACTGGCACCCGCCTGGCAGCTCTACCGCGTGGATGCGGCGGAACTGCTGGCTTCCCGGCGGCTCTAGCGACCACGCTGCACGGGTTAACCACCCCCCAGCTGCTTTCAGCGATCCAGAGCCCGCTTCCGAGGTGTTTTTGATGAATTATTCCAGCTCTGTCCAGGTATTTACAACATTCATTGCTGCGCTTTTGGTAGCAACCGCAAGCTCTGCACAAACCCGCGTGGGCTCAGCGCTCAGCTCGCCGATTGCGTCACCGACAGCGCCGCCTGTGGCCACGGCAGGCGCCAGCGCCCCTGCAAGCACCCAAGCTCCCGTGGGCATGGGCGGCGTGGATTTGTCGGGCCGCAGCGGCCCCGGCGTTCACAGCCCCTTGAGTCAGTTTCAGCCCCTGGCCGATCGCAACGACGTGATCGCCTGGAGCCTGCTCACCAAGGTGCAAACGAAGACAGAAGGCAACAAGGTCTTCCCGGTCCACACCGCCGCCACCCTTGCGCTCAACCAAAAAAAGCAGCGCGTGCAAGGCTTCATGATGCCGCTGCAACCCGGTGAACGCCAAACCCACTTCCTGCTCAGCCAAGTGCCGCTCAGCTGCGGCTTTTGCACCCCCGGAGGCCCTGAGAGCATGATCGAAGTGCGCAGCAAAACCCCCGTCAAGTTCGGCATGGATGTAGTGGTGGTCGAAGGCACCTTCCGCGTGCTGCAAGACGATCCGTATGGCCTCTTCTACCGAATGACCGATGCGGTGCAGGTGAAGTGAGGGGTTAGGGAGCCGGGGCGGCCACGTCACGCGAAAAACGCAGAAAACACGCGAAAAGCGCGGAAAAACAGCCTTGAAATGTTTGGGCAGTGGCGCGCAAGTGCTGCGGCACTTTTCGTTCGCCCGAGTCCTCAAGGAGTCCCAATCCAGGCAGCGCTGAAGCGAAAAAAAAATTTCGCGCTTTTCGCGTGTTTTTCGCGTTTTTCGCGTTTTTCGCGTTACTTGGCTCCCTTCGCCCTCTTGATACAGTCCACACATGGACTCACTCAAAGTTGCGGCGCAGTACGTATTGCCCAAAAAGGCCCTGACCCAGTTGGCCGGAGCTGCCGCTCGGCATGCGGGCGGGGGGATGACGCATGCGGCCATCCGCCGCTTTGTGGCGCGCTACGGCGTGAACATGGCCGAGGCCGCCGATCCGCGCATCGAAAGCTACCCCACTTTCAACCAGTTTTTCACACGCGCCCTCAAACCCGGCGCACGTCCGCTGGCTCAGGCCGACAACATTTGCCCAGTCGATGGCGCGATCAGCCAGTTTGGCCGCATCGAAGCCGATCAGATTTTTCAAGCCAAGGGCCACAGCTACAGCACCACCGCGCTCGTGGGCGGCGATGCGCAGCTCGCAGCCAAATTTCAAAACGGCTCGTTTGCCTGCATTTACCTGAGCCCCAAGGATTACCACCGCATCCACATGCCTTGCGCCGGGCGGCTGACGCAGATGATCTACGTGCCAGGCGACCTTTTCAGCGTGAACCCGCTCACTGCCCAAAACGTGCCCGGCCTCTTTGCCCGCAACGAGCGCGTGGTCTGCGTGTTTGACACGCCGCACGGCCCTTTTGTGAACGTGCTCGTTGGCGCGACCATCGTGGGCAGCATGGCGACTTCCTGGCACGGCTTGGTCAACCCACCCCGCCTGCCCGACGTGACGACTTGGCGCTACGACGACAAGCCCGTTGAGCTCGCCCAAGCCGCAGAGATGGGCCAGTTTCTCCTGGGCTCCACCGTCGTTTTGCTCTGGCCAAACAGCAATGGCCAGGGCGAGAGCCTGCACTTCAACCCCGATTGGAAGCCGGCGGGTGCTGTGCGGCTCGGGCAGGTGATGGCGGATTGGCGGACGACGACGGCCCGTTGAACGCCATGCGGCTGCCGGAAGTCACGCTCAGCGAAGACGGCACGCACCGCTACTTGCACCTGGGCAGCATTTGGGTGCAGGGCAGCATGACGATCAGCCAGCCTTTTGACCTGCACTTGGAATACATCCAGCGCATGA
>JAAFHN010000627.1 GCA_013298415.1 Comamonadaceae bacterium | reverse complement strand
GTCGATCAGCACGCGAAACACCTTGGGGTTTTGCAAAAGCGGTGTGATGTCGCGAAACTGCACGCCCTTTTCAGGCCAATCGGGCACGGTGCGGATGTGAGATTTCAGGTATTGAGAAGTGTCCATGTCTGCATCCGTTGTGTGTCGAGCCCAGCGTCGCGTCAAGCTTTGAGGAGTTTGGTCTGCGCCAAAGCCAGCGCTTCTGGCTTACCGCTCAGCACCAAGGTGTCGGCCGCTTCGATCAGCGACTCATCCGTGGCGGCCGCGCTGCTGCCAGTGGCACGCCGCAGGCTCAGCACGCGCACACCCACCGCATGCAGCGCCAGATGCGATAGTGTTTTGCCCGCCCAGCGCGTGGCGGCAGGCAAGGTCACGGTTTCCAGGCGCTCGTGATCGGCTTCGTCCACCGAGTTGTCGTCTGCGCCGTGGAAGTAGCCGCGCAGCAGGTTGTAGCGCTGATCGCGCTGCTCTTGCACCGTGCGGATCACACGCCGCATCGGCACACCCACGAGCGCCAGCGCGTGGCTGGCCAGCATCAGCGAGCCTTCGATGCTCTCTGGCACCACTTCGGTGGCACCGGCCGCCTGCAACTTGTCCAAATCGTGGTCGTCTTGCGTGCGCACAATCACAGGCACTTGCGGCGCATGGCTGCGTGTGTTGGCCAGCACCTTGATCGCACCCTGCACATCCAAGTAAGTGATCACTACCGCTGAAGCCCGGGCCAACCCAGCGGCCATCAGGGCCTGCAGGCGCGCTGCGTCGCCGTACACCACCGAATCGCCCGCCGCAGCGGCTTGGCGCACGCGGTCGGGGTCGAGATCCAGCGCCATGTAGGCGATGCCTTCGCGCTCCAGCATGCGGGCCAAGTTTTGGCCGCAGCGGCCATAGCCGCAGATGATCACATGGCGTTTGGTGTTGATCGCTTTTTTGGCGATGCTCGTCATTTGCAAGGATTGCAAGAGCCATTCGCTCTGCACAAACTTCATCACGATGCGGTTGCTGTACATCACGATGAAGGGCGTGGCCAGCATCGAGAGCACCATGCTGGCCAGCACGGGGTTCAAAAGCTCGGGGCGGATGATTTGGTGGGTGTTCGCAAGCGTGAGCAGCACAAAACCAAATTCCCCCGCTTGCGCCAAATACAAGCCGGTGCGTAGCGCCACGCCGGAGCTCGCCCGCATCACTTTAGCGAGCACAAAAACCACGCCCAGCTTGAAGGCAATCGGCACCAAGGTGAGCAAGAGCACGAGCGGCCAGCGCTCCAGCACATACCGCCAGTCCAGCATCATCCCAATCGTGATGAAAAAGAGGCCCAAGAGCACGTCGTGAAACGGTCGAATGTCGGTTTCCACCTGGTGCTTGTATTCCGTTTCTGACACCAGCATGCCGGCAATGAAGGCCCCAAGCGCCAGGCTCAAGCCCGCATGCTCGGTGAGCCAAGCCAGGCCAAGCGCGATCAAGAGCAGGTTCAGCACAAAAAGCTCATCGCTTTTGCGCCGCGCAACGATCGTGAGCCACCAGCGCATGAGCTGCTTGCCGCCCGTGAGCAGCAGGCCCACCAGCACGGTCGCTTTCAGCATGGCCAGCCCAATGGCTTGCCAAAGCTGTGCGCCGGGCGCTGCCAGCGCGGGGATCAGCACCAAAAAGGGCACCACGGCCAAATCTTGGAACAGCAGCACGCCCATCACGCGCTTGCCGTGCTCGCTTTCCATCTCAAGCCGCTCCACCATCAGCTTCACCACAATGGCGGTGCTGCTCATCGTGAGCGCTGCGCCGAGCGCAACGGCCTCGCGCCAATCGAAGTGCCACTGCGCTGGCACATAGGCGCCCAGCGCCCAGGTGAACCCAAGCATGCCCAAAGCGGCAAAACCCAAAGTGAGCCCCACTTGCCCTGCACCCAGGCCAAACACATGCTGCTTCATCGCGTTGAGCTTGGGCAGATTGAATTCCAGCCCAATCACAAACATCAAAAACACCACACCAAACTCGGCCAGGTAGCGCACCGCGTAGGTGTTCTCTGCCAAGGCCAGGGCATTCGGTCCAATCACCACGCCCACTGCCAAATAGCCCAGGATCGGCGGCAACTTGACCATCCGACAAGCCACCACCCCCAGCACAGCGGCCAGTAAGTAAAGCAGCGTCAGTTCAAGCGATGACATGCCGCGATT
>JAAFHN010000594.1 GCA_013298415.1 Comamonadaceae bacterium | reverse complement strand
GGCCTACGAACTTGCTTTGTCTTCTGTCTTGCGTTTTGACAAAAGCTGCCCCAAGGCAACCACCACCACCGCGCCAGTGATGCCAACCAGCACCTCGGCATTCGGCACATGGTCCGCAAACCAGACTTTATCAACAGGATCGGTTGCGAGCATGCCACCCGCCAAATAGCCGAGTAAAGCGGCACCCGCCGTGATGATGAAAGGGTAGCGCTCCATCACTTTCATGAGCAAGGCGCTGCCGGCAATGATGAGCGGAATCGACAAGCCTAAGCCCACGATCAGCAAAATCACCCGCATGTTCTCAGGCGCTTTGTCGGCAGCGGCGGCAACAGCGATCACGTTGTCAACACTCATCACCAAATCGGCAATCAGGATGGTTCGCACGGCGGCCATCATGCTGCCATGGGATGCCACATCGGCATCGTCTTCGTTATCCAGCAAAAGCTGAACGCCAATCCAGAGCAGCAGCAGCCCGCCCACGATTTTGAGGAAAGGCACGCTGAGCAACTGAACGGCTACTACCGTGAGGATCACGCGCATCACGATGGCTGCGGCGCTGCCCCAAAAGATGGCTTTCTTCTGTTTATTGGGCTCCAGCTTGCGCGCGGCCATGGCGATCACCACCGCGTTGTCGCCAGAAAGCAATATGTTGGCAACAATGATGGCAAACAGGGCTGCCCACATCGGGCCGGAAGTCAAATCCATGGCATCTTCTCTGCACCGAGGTGGCGCGCTGGTTGAGCGCGCATTGTGCGTGCCGACAAGCTGTCAGCCGATGTGGAAAACCGCAGCGCTGCGCTGCGGGTACGCCAGTCGCAGCTCAAAGCATGGCTTTGAGCAGGCGCGCCATTTCTGAGGGGTTGCGCGTGACTTTGAAGCCGCACTCTTCCATGATCGCAAGCTTGGCATCTGCCGTGTCAGCACCACCGGAGATCAGCGCGCCTGCATGGCCCATGCGCTTGCCGGGAGGAGCCGTAACGCCAGCGATGAAGCCCACAATCGGCTTTTTCATGTTGGCTTTACACCAGCGGGCGGCGTCTGCCTCATCCGGGCCGCCAATCTCGCCGATCATGATCACAGCATCTGTATCAGGATCGTCGTTGAAGGCGCGCATCACATCGATGTGCTTCAAGCCATTGATTGGATCGCCACCAATGCCAACAGCGCTGGATTGACCGATGCCCAACTCTGTGAGCTGCGCCACGGCCTCATACGTGAGCGTGCCAGAGCGGCTGACCACGCCCACGCGGCCAGGCCTGTGGATGTGGCCGGGCATGATGCCGATTTTGATTTCGTCGGGCGTGATCAAGCCTGGGCAATTTGGCCCGAGCAGCAGGGTTTTCTTGCCGCCTGCGGCTTCTTTGGCTTTCATCTTGTTGCGCACTTCCAGCATGTCTTTCACGGGAATGCCTTCGGTGATGCAAATCGCCAAATCAAGATCGGCTTCCACCGCTTCCCAGATGGCGGCGGCTGCGCCTGCGGGCGGCACGTAGATCACGCTCACCGTGGCCCCTGTTTGGCCAGCGGCTTCCTTGACCGATGCGTAGATCGGGATGTTGAAGATCGATTCTCCGGCCTTCTTCGGGTTCACGCCTGCCACGAAGCAGCTTTTGCCATTCGCGTATTCCTGGCACTTTTCGGTGTGGAACTGGCCGGTTTTACCCGTGATGCCTTGGGTGATGACTCGTGTGTTTTTGTTGATGTAGATGCTCATGCTTTGCTCCTCATTTCAACGCGGCGACGACTTTTTGCGCGGCTTCAGCCATGCTGTCGGCGCTGATGATGGGCAGGCCCGATTCGGCCAGCATTTTCTTGCCAAGCTCTTCGTTCGTGCCTTTCATCCGCACGACGAGTGGCACCTTCAGGTTCACGGCCTTGCACGCGGTGATCACACCAGTAGCAATGGTGTCGCACTTCATGATGCCACCAAAAATGTTGACCAAAATGGCCTCGACTTTGGGGTTTTTCAGCATGATCTTGAACGCTTCGGTCACCTTCTCAGGCGTGGCGCCGCCGCCCACATCCAGGAAGTTGGCCGGCTCTGCGCCGAAGAGTTTGATGGTGTCCATGGTGGCCATCGCAAGGCCGGCGCCGTTCACCAAACAACCGATGTTGCCGTCTAGGCTGATGTAGGCCAGATCAAACTTGCTGGCTTCCACTTCTGCGGCGTCTTCTTCGTCCAGATCGCGGTAGGCCACGATTTCGGGGTGGCGGTAAAGCGCGTTGGAATCGAAATTGAATTTCGCATCCAAAGCGATGATGTTGCCCTTGGAATCGCGGTTCAGCGGGTTGATTTCCACCAGCGATGCGTCGGTGTCCATGTAGCAC
>JAAFHN010000214.1 GCA_013298415.1 Comamonadaceae bacterium | reverse complement strand
ACTCTACGAGCGCCACGGTCTGTACAAAGTCTCAACAGTAGCGGGTTGGAAACAAGCGCATGCCTGAAGTGAAGAACACAGGAAAGCCGTGTGCGGGAAAACCGCATGCACGGTTTGATGAGGGAGGACAGGCGAAAGCCTGTTCTCTACTCTACCTGCAACTCCGCAATTCCACGGTTGTTGTGACCCCAACGCCCCGGTGGTTAGTCAGGCACTTGTCCATAACGTAAGATAAAGGCACTACAAACAGTCTGCGGTGCCCGGTTGCAGTTGTAGAAATGCTGAAGAAGTAACACCATTTTTAGTAGCTTCAACGGCAACACAAATAAACTTATCTGGGGTTACAGTACCATAGTTTTTGATCGTTCCTGGCGCACAAAAACTCTTCCCATAGCATACTTCCTCCTTGCCACCTGAATACTCTTTTAATTTAATGTAAATCTTGTCTGCATTGGTTTGGCTGCCGTTGATGTCAAATACACCTACATCAGCGTATATTTCTTGATATATAAGATAATTCACCCTTTGAACTTTGACTTTCAATCGAAGTGAATTTTGCAAGTTAAACAGTTGATCTCGTGCACTTTCTATTGCCTCAATTAGTTCTTCATTGCTTTTAACTGACGGATTGGTGGCTGGGCTGGCATTATCAAAAATCGCTGAATCTGGTTCATCGGGTTTTGAGTGATTCTGCACTCGCCATTTATCTTTGCAAAATAAATTTATAGCAGCTACTTCAAGAGCGGTAGGGATTCCCGAAAAAGTTGTCATCAACCTCCTATCTTTGTCGAAAAAGAATAAAAATATGATGGCGGGATTCGGAGGAATTGGCTCGGTTGATACGCATCCACTGACTGCTTCAAACCATTCTTTCGTATACTTAGAAAAAGTGTTACGAGGAGGTTCCTTTGCAATTAATTGTTCAAAAGATGGCTCGTCCAATACTCTATCCAGAAGGTTGCTCTTCCCGGCTTTGAACCTTCTGGATTCTGGACTAGCAACACACTGTGCGAAGGTTGGTTGCGCCGCAGGTTTGTCAGTGGTAAGGTTGCACAGTTCGACTTCGTCCGGAAGATTTTCAACGATGCGCTGTTGGGCAGGTTTGAGAAAAATACCCATCTGTTGAGATGTAAACCAGCAACCCGATTTAAAATCCTTTATGAAGCCGCCAGATATACAGAGAAGCCTCTTTTCTCCAGCCTTTAGTTCAATTTCTCGGTATTCATCTAAGTTTCTTTCCTGAACAATCGGAAGTCGAAAAACGGGCTCACATGGTTTCACGTCAGGCAATGCGTCATCGATATTGAATCCTCTCTCGAAGCAAAATTTTCGCCCAAGAAATGAACTAGATATTTTACGTACATCGCCTTGTTTAATAGTGAATTTAATGTCCGCATCAAACGCGCCCTGCTTCAATATTGCAAATTTGCAAAAAATTCTTGCGCTATCTGCTTTCTCTTTACAGTGAAATTCGATCTCAGCGTACGCATTTTGACAGAGTAAAATCACCGTAAGCATTGCCAAAAACCTAAGTATTTTATTCATGATGCCTGCTTTGCAAATTGCATTCCGTTTATTTGTGTTTCAAAAATTTTACGACAACTGATTAAATGATATTCTACATTCACGCATTTGCTTTGAAAAAGGCAGCTCTGGTACTCCCCCATGCCGCTGCGAGATGCTTTGTTTTGTCATTTTTGTGGCTGAAATGGGGACCTGCTGGCCAATCGTCCGGCGTACAATGGCTGACAAATCATTGCCGCACTGTGTTGCCAGCTCACGCCGAATTTTGTGCAAATCTCGGATGATCAGGTCTACAATCGCTTTTTGGTTCATGTCAATTTCCCCACAATTCAACTGGCGTACAAAGTTTTGGTGCTTCAAACCCCGCAGCCGCGCATGGGGGTCGCGGGCGGCGGTGTTGCCAAGCGCCGCATCATCAACAACGAACTGCGAAATCACGAGCTGGGTGCGGCCTACGGCAGCCGACCACCACTGCCGCGTCACTTCCTGGTGGGCTGCAACAATCAAGTCTCGGCTAGGGCGAGCGCTCAGGTAGTTCACTACCGAGGTTTCTACGTAGCGAAGTCTAGGCATGGAAATATGCTAACACTGGACCCGTTTCGACACTAGCGTTTCTGGGGTCAGATACCGTCTTGAAAGTCAACGTTTTTTTCAAGAGATGTTGGCGTGCTGAGAATGTTTCGCGCACACGCAGTTGACCACCCCAAAGACCGCTAATGTGGACAACTCGCCCCCCGGAAATTTAACAGCCGGGGCGAGTTGCCCACAAGCGGCCCTTGGCGTGGACAACTGCTGCTTGGACGGCACTCTGGCCGGTTTCAGGCCAGCGCCTGCGCGTTGGCTGGAACCTCCTCATTCTTGAGGCCTTGCGAGCCCTTTGCCCAGTCCGCCCGATACGGTACTTGCGTCTTCAGCACGCCGTAGATCAAGTGCGCGAGCTTGTGCATCGCCGCTCCGATGATTGCCTTGCCCTTGAGCCCCTTGGCTTTGAGCCGCTCGGCCAAGGCCTTGACGACATCGTTGTGCCGAATGGCCACCATCGCGGGCATGAAGAGCGCGTGGCGCAAGGCGTTGCGTCCTCCCTTGCCCATCATGCTTCTGCCCTTGATGCTCGTGCCTGAGCGCTTTTGCCTGGGGGCCACACCAACAAACGCGCTGAAGGCCTTGGCGCTGTCAAAGCGGGTGACATCGCCTGCGTAGGCCAGCACTTTGGCGGTTGTGACTTCGCCGATGGCATCGATGCTCGTGAGCAGCGCAGCGCTGGCTTTGAGCTGCGGGTGGCCTTCGATGTGGTCGTCGATGTCTTGGCGCAGCTTGGCAATGGCTTGCTCCAAGTAGCGCACATGCTCGTCAATGCTTTGGCGCACACGGATGTCGGCCATGTCCTCGGGCAGCGCCTGGCGGTTTCGCTCTTGTTGCAGACTGTCTTGCAGCGCTTGCAGCCGATCCACAAGGCTTCGGAGTTTGCGTTGCTCAGGCGATGGAGCTTGCCAGGCATCGGGGTGCATGGCCGCACAAAAGCGGGCGATCAGCGCCGCATCCACCTCATCGGTCTTGTTGCGGATCAGCTCGCTTTGGCCAAAGCCTTTGACGCGCGCAGGGTTGACCACCGAGACCACGCAGCCCGCATCTGCCAGCGCGGTGGCACAACCATCCGAGTAGGGGCCGGTTGCCTCCATGCACACGTGTGTGCGACCAAGCTCCAAGCCTTGGCCCAAGAGCCATTTGACCAACTCCGCAAAGCCTGCGGCGTTGTTGCTGAGCACTTTGCTTTTGACTTTTCCCGAGCGCAGCAATGCGATATCGAGCTTGGCCTTGGAGACATCGATGCCCACATGAGCGGTGGACTGAAGCGTTTGTGCTTCTTGGGCCTGGGTTTGTGACGCTGCTTTGGCGTCTGTGGCTCCCTGGGGTGTGCTGCCGCTGTCTTTCGTGCTGCTCATGATCCACCTCGTATGCGGGCTGTGCGCTCCGAGCAAGGGCGGCCAAAAACACGATCCAGCCGCCAGCCCGCAAATGCCGCCCAAGTTACCGTTCGACCTTTGGCAGAACGAAAAATGAGCCGGGCGACCCATCTGACCCACGGGATCCATGTCCCAAAGTCTCTACAGCCTGCCCCGGCTCAGCCACCAACCCGGGCGTTTTTACTGCACAAATCAGCGGCAACGGGAAGATACGAGGTCTCCCTTTTCCCGTTCTTGTTCAATTCTGATCATGCGTCGTTCCCATCAAAATTCATAGCAACAAACGTTGAAAAAATCGGGACAGTGGGCGTTTTTCTCATTGAAGTGCTCCTCGATACGACTTGTTGGGTGCTGGTGCCACCTGCGGACGCGGTTACGGGCGCTTGGCAGACATGGTGAAAAGCAACAGCGGCGAATTGTCAAATGAAATCTGATCTCTGTCCAAATACTCACGACATGCGTTGCTATGAGTTTTACGCAGACTGGCGTCCTTGCTGAGCGGCACAGCATACGGAACGGTTCGCTTGCGCTTGAGAGCTTGATCCGGCTGCTGTTGCAGATGTCGCCGTCAGATTGGAAATTGCCATCTCCATCCACATCGGCCATGAGCATGGCCGTCTCGCCTTCTACCCAAGTGGTGGCTGCGGCGCAGCCGTCGCTGTCCAGATCCGAGAGCAAGCGGCCGTCTTTTGCTTTGGCCTTGATCTGGTCATCGCCGCACATGCCAAGCGACCTCAATTGGGCTGCTGAGATGGTCTTGCCCGCGCCGGTGCGCCCTTGGACTTGACCCAGCGATGCTGCGGGGCCAGCCTTTCGGGGTTGGATGCCGGTGACGTTCATTCATCAAGCCTATCAAAAGTCGTAGCAACAAATCTTGTGAGTACCAGGACAGTGAGCTAATTCCTCGCAAAATTTCCCCGTTGAAGGTTCTGTGGCGCGGTTGTGAGCGTTGCTGGCGTGCGGCTGTCGGTCAATGACGCGCTGCGAGGGGAAGGCTCGGCCGGCTTTGGGAAGAAATGTGCTTTCTGTCCAAACATTTGCAAGGTTTGTTGCTATGAAATTTGTAAGTCCGCCTCGTGGGCGCAGAGCCTGGTGGGGTTGCCTTCACGCCTGCCCATTCCCAGGCAGGCGGGGAAGAACGCCCAGTCGGGGCGTTGGTCGAGGCAAATGCTGGGTCTTTCTTGGCTTGGTCGCAATTGCCATGATGATGCCGCCTCTGCGAACCAGGCTACGGCATGTCTCTCGGTGCCTGCACAAGAGCCATAAAATCGCTACAACTGTGATAGCTGCACACGCAATGAAAACCTTGACAGTGCGACAAAAGAGCCAAAACCGCATGGCCGATTCCATCCCTGAGGTGCCGAGCCGCGTGCGCATTTGCGGCGGCTCTCCAAGAGCTCGTTACCGCGTTCCGCGCGCGCTCGCCAGATGAGCACGAGCTGGGGCAGCCTCTTCGCCATGGGTTTTGCCGCCTTTGCGCTGCTGTGGGCTTTTGGCGCCTACAACCGCTTGATGCGCGAACGATCGGCGGCGATTCGGGCTTTTGGGCAGGTGGGGCAGGCGATTGAGGAGCGGGCGGCCGTGCTGCTGGCGGTGTCGCATGCGCAGCTCGTGCACGCGGCGGGGGATGAGGCCCAGGCCCATTGGCACCGGATCGAAGCCTGCGTGCAGCAAGCGGCCAATGCGGTGGCGCACGTACACGCCAAGCCGCTGGATGCCGGGCGGCTCGGCGCGCTCAGCGCAGCGCTTGCCGCGCTCGATGAATCCCTGCGCATCGTGCGGCAGCTGGCGGCGAGCGCGCCACTGCCAATGGAGGTGCAAACCCAGTTGGCCCGATGCGACGCGCGCTTGCTCACCCAAGCCGAAACCTTTTGCGCCGCCGCCGAGCGCTACAACGAATCCCGCGCCCAATTCCCCACCCTGATGGTGGCGCGGCTCTTTGGCCTGAGTGCCACGCAGCCCCTGCGCTCAGCCCCATCGCCAGACCCGAGCGCATCCGC